>CAZCQT010000026.1:0-11934 GCA_964500905.1 uncultured Moorellales bacterium | reverse complement strand
CAAGGAAACCTTCTCCTGGAGAGGGAACTCCTGGTATTTGGTGCTGCCCGCGATCACCTTTTTGATGCTGGGTTCCCTTTATTTCTTTAAAAATGATCAACAAATTGTTTGGTTTTTAGAAGAAGTGTTCACCACCTTATCCCTAGCTTTCCAATTGATTTTGCCGACAATATTGCTGTTGATGGCATTTATCAGAAAAAAGGAGGCAAAAGCTTGAGATTAAAAAATTTTTTACTCGTTCTTTTAAGTGTATTTTTGATCTTCCAGTCGGGTTGTTGGAGTAAAATTGAAATAGAAGACCTGGCGATTGTATCCGCTATCGGTGTTGATCGAATTGAAACAAAAGAGGGAGAGAAATGGCGTATTACTTTGGAGGTTTATCAGCCAAAAGCCTTGGCCCCAACTGAAGGCGAAGGGGGAGGCGGTAAAGGAGGGGGTAAAACATCCACATGGATTGCTTCTTCCTTCGGTGACACCCTTCAGGAGGCTGCCAACAATCTAAGTTCCCGCACTCCTCGCATATTCTTTTATGCTCATACACATTGCTTAATAATTGGCAAAGAGACAGCAGAAAAAGAAAAGCTATCAGATATTTTGCCCGTCTTTTTTGGGTTTAAGGAATTTCGCTTGCGCAATCATATTTTGATTTCCGAAAAAAGTGCTTTTGAAACCTTAACCTCTGTTTGGGAGCTAGAGGACAGCTTGGCCGATGAGATCAAAGGCTTGACTGATGAGACCAGTCCTCGACTATCCAAAGCAGTTGTTGCCGACTTAAAGGAAGTAGGAGATGCTTTAGTGAGCCCGGGGAAAGATGTCATTGCCAGCAGACTGGAGGTTTTTCCTACACCGGAGCCAATTTCCAGCGGGCAACAAGGTGAGCAGGAAGATAAAGCCAAGGATGTGCATAGTGTCAGGCTTCACGGCTCGGCTGTATTTTCTCAAGATAGGCTGGCGGGCTGGTTTGATGATCGGGAAACAAGAGGTTACCTTTTTGCAAAAGGGGATGTGAAAGTTAGTGTTATTCCATTACAGCTTGACGGGGATTCCGTTTTTGAGTGCAGCATTAGAATTCTAAAAAACAGCAGCAAGATTTCGGTTGAGATTAAAGAAGGGAAACCCCATATTCAGGTTAAAATTAAAACAGAGGGGCATCTTGAGGAATTGTGTCCGGGGGAGTATGAAGTTGATTCGGATCTTTTAGACAGAATTGGCAAAGAAATTTCCCTTGTAGTGCAAAAAGAAGTAATAGCGGCTGTTGACAAGGCAAAGCTCTACAAAGCGGATGTTTTTGGTTTTGGACAGGCAGTTTACCGGAAGGATCCTAAGTATTGGAGTAAAATCAAAGAAAACTGGAGAGAGCATTTTGTAGATGTCCCCGTGCAAGTGGAAGTTAAAACCCTTATCAGGAGAACAGGAGCCTTAAATAAGCCTCTTAAAGCCTTTTAAAGAATTGCCTTTTTAAATTGACATTCCTGTTCCTTGATTTATAATACAAATAAAGAAGTCAGGGGAGGGAATGTTTTGAAACATATTCTGGCCTTATTGGTAGTCAATAGACCAAAAGTGTTATCTCATATTTCCGGTTTAATCAGTCGCCGGGCATATAATATTGACAGTATTGCCGCTGGTCCAACAGAGGATCCTAGGATTACCAGAATCACCTTAGTAGTGGAATGCGAACCCGAAGAAATAGAACAAGTGGAAAATCAAATAGCCAAGCTGGTAGATGTCATTAAAGTAACTAATTTAACCAAAGAAAAAAGTATTGCCAGAGAGTTGGCTTTGATCAAGGTAAGGGCCTCCTCAGAAAAAAGAAGCGATATTGTGGATATTTGCAATATTTTCCGTGCCAAGATTGTGGATGTTACAAGGGGTACAATGGTGGTGGAATTAACGGGGGAAAGCGATAAAATAGAAGCTCTTTTTGATGTATTAAAGGAACACGGTATTATCGAAATCGTCAGAACGGGAACCGTTTCCTTGCAAAGGGGACCTGAAGCAGCAAAGCATAATGGCAGCGATTAACAAGCTGTTTACCCCCGGGACTTGTTGACATTTGACAGCCGTTTATATAAGCTGGTATTGGAATTTTTATTTTTTATCAGCTAGTAAAAGATGTGAACTCAGAGGGAGGAGAAAGGATGGTTAACTTAACAATTGACGGGCGCTCCCTATCGGTGCCGGAGGGGACAACGGTATTGGAGGCGGCTAAACAGATCGGCATTCATATTCCTAATTTATGCTACGATCCTCTTTTGACCACTGTGGGTGCTTGCCGTATGTGCCTGGTTTCTATAGAAGGTTTCCGAGGCCTAACCACCTCGTGTACAACCCCTGTAGCCGAGAACATGGTGGTTTTAACAGAAACTCCTGAAATTGCAGAGGCAAGAAGGGTGATTTTAGATCTGCTGTTGGCAAACCACCCCTTAGATTGTCTGACTTGTGAGAAAACTGGGAATTGCCGGTTGCAGGACTATTGCTACCGCTATGGAGTGAAAGAAACTTCTTTTATAGGGGAGAAGCGGAGCCTGCCAAAGGATACCGGTAACCACTTAATTGAAAGAGATTTTGATAAATGTATTCTCTGCGGCAAATGTGTCAGAGTTTGTGCAGAAATCCAGGGTACTAATGCCTATGATTTCGTGGGCAGAGGTTTTGAAACCATTGTGGATACGGCCTTTAATTTAGAGCTCAATTTGGATAACTGCCGCTTTTGCGGTCAATGTGTGGAGATGTGCCCTACAGGGGCCTTAACTAACAAACAGTTTGAGGGTACCAGGCCCTGGCAGGTTGAAAAGGTGAGAACCACCTGTCCTTTCTGCGGCACCGGTTGTACCTTTGATTTAAACGTCCGGGACGGCAAAATAGTTGGGGTAACCACCGGCAATCCCGATGGAATTGTCAATAATCGCTCTCTCTGTGTTAAAGGGCGTTTCCATACGGATTTAATTTATAGTTCCGAACGTATTACCACTCCTTTAATTAAAAAAGGAGGCAGATTCGTTGAAGCCTCCTGGGATGAGGCCCTTAGTTTGGTGGCTTCAAAATTTAAGGAGATTCAAGAGCGGGACGGTGGGGATGCCTTAGCCGCCTTAAGCTCTGCCAGAGCAACCAATGAAGAAAATTTTATTATGCAAAAGTTCATGCGGGCAGTCATCGGCACCAATAATGTTGACCACTGCGCCCGTACCTGACACGCTCCCACGGTAGCCGGTCTGGCTATTACCTTTGGAAGCGGTGCAATGACGAACTCTATCAGTGAGATTGAATTTAATGATGCTTTATTTATTATCGGCTCCAATGCACCGGAGGCTCATCCCATTATAGGCAGTAAAATGAAAAGAGCCAAAAGAAACGGGGCAAAGCTTATAGTAGTAGATCCCAGAAAAACAGAGCTGGCGGAAATAGCGGATGTCTGGATGCAAATTATTCCCGGCACCGACAATGCCTTAATCAATGGCATGCTGAATGTGATTATCTCCAATGGCTGGGAGGATCGTTCATACATTGAGTCCAGATGCGAGGGCTATGATGAACTTTGGGAGGTTGTTAAAAACTATCCCCCCAGTCGAGCTGCGGCATTAACAGGCATACCCGAAGAGCTGATTGTTCAAGGGGCAGAAATATATGCCAAGACAAGGAAAGCGGGCATTTATTATACACTGGGCATTACAGAGCATACCACCGGCACTGCCAATGTTATGAACTTGGCTAATTTAGCTATGGTGACAGGCCATGTGGGCTTTGAAAGTGCGGGAGTTAATCCCATCAGGGGGCAGAATAATGTTCAGGGTGCCTGTGATATGGGTGCTTTGCCCAATGTTTTCCCGGGGTATCGCTCGGCAGGTCAGCCCAAGGAAATTGAGGCCTTTGAAAAGGCTTGGGGTGTGGAGCTTAATCCGGGAATGGGCCTGACTATTCCCGAAATGATTGATATGGCTGTTTATGGCAAACTAAAGGCCATGTATGTAATGGGTGAGGATCCGGTGTTGACTGATCCCGATGCCAACCATGTACGCAAGGCCATGGAGAATTTGGAATTCTTAGTGGTGCAGGATCTCTTCATGACACAGACAGCTCAGTATGCAGATGTATTTTTACCTGCCGCCTCTTATGCAGAAAAAAGCGGTACCTTTACTAATACGGAAAGAAGAGTACAAAGGGTTCGCCAAGCCATTGAGCCCTTGGGAAGGGCCAGGGCCGATTGGGAAATTATTTGCGATTTGTCCAGGCGCTTGGGCTATGAAATGAATTACAGCAATGTGGAAGAGATCTTCCAAGAGGTGCGGGAGCTAACACCTATTTACGCAGGTATTACCTATCCCAGAATTGAGAAGAATGGTATTCAGTGGCCTTGTCCCACGGAAACCCATCCGGGAACTAAATTTCTCCATGGGGGAGTTTTCCCCCGGGGCAAGGGCTTGATGAGCGGTATTGAATATGAGGAAGCAGCGGAATTAACTGATGAGGATTACCCAATTTTAATGACCACGGGCAGAATGCTCTATCAGTATAATGTCAGCACCAGATATTCCGCTAACTTAGATCGGCTTCGTCCCTATGAATTGGCACAAATCAATCCTAGAGAGGCAGAGGCTTTGGGAATTAAAGAGGAGGACCAAATCAGGGTAACTTCTCGTCGGGGCTCAATTATTACCAGAGCAACTATTACCGATAAGATTGCCCCCGGGGTAATGTTTATGACCTTCCATTATTGGGAGTCCCCGGCAAATGAGCTGACAAACTCGGCCTACGATCCGGTCAGTAATACAGCCGAATACAAAGTAAGTGCGGTGAAAATTGAGAAGGTATAAAAAAGTCGGGGCTCAGCCCCGACTTTTTTAAAACACTATTGTTGAAGCATCAGTGGGCGTGGTGTGGGGACGCTTTGTTTGCCACATACTCTAAAAATATACCTGGTAAATGTTTTAATGACTCTATACCTTTTGCTTATCCCCTTGAGCTGTGTTTGATAATTGTCAGTCCTCGTTTAAAGGCAATCCACATTGATATACCTCGTAGCGGTGTAGAATGGGGTAATTGAGGGTTCTTTCCAATAATCCGCGTACCGTATCGTTATTTTCCATAATCAGAGAAACCTCTGCGGTAGAGTAGTTATGGTTTTGTAAAAATTCAATGGTTTTTAGAATTAAAACACTGCTTAAGCCCTTTCTTCTGAACTCCGGTTTTAACCCCATGACGGCAACTCTGATTTTAGCAGTTTCCTTGTTTGGATATCGATGGAGATTTGGTTGGATGATTGTCAACCCGGCGATCTCGCCATCTATCATCAAATAAAATAAAAGATCCTGTAACCCGGCATTTTTATAAGAAAATAAAATTTCTTCCGCTTCCGCTAAAGTTAAAGGAACATATCCCCAATTTTGACTAAGACTCTGATTATATATTTGCTGAAGATTTAGGGCCTCCTTTTTTGGTGAATATCTGGAGGGGTAGTAAAGGGATACATTGTATTTTCCCATTGCGGATACTGCCAAAAAGCCTAAGTGCTTAGGGGGATCGGTCTCTTTTGTCCAAAGATAGGACAGAAGCCCCATTGATTTAGTCAGGCCTGCCCTTTCCAGCAAAGCCCGGTAATAAGGAAGGTTATAGTTTAAGCTGGGGTGGGGCAAAACATCAAAGCCCTCTGTGATAATGCCTACCTTATCATTGGTGCTGGGGGAAATGGGGCCCAGCATTCGTTTTTTTCCCCATTGATACAATTCTTCCGATGCTTTTTGTATCAAAGCCTTTGCTACCCCGGGATCATCAATGGATTCAAAAAAACCGAAAAAGCCCTCTTCCTTGGCCTTGTGCTGTTCGTCACTTAAAGCGGTGATTCTTCCCAAAATTTGATTATCCTTTTCTGCTAAAAAGGATATAGCCTTGTTATTTTCGTGTTTTTGGCTAAAGGCCTGCAATTTTTTCGTATCCTCCCGGGCTTGACTTCTATTATTTAAAATGGGCAAATAAAGGCTGTTTTTAAATCTGGTAAAATTGCTCCAATCCCTGGGAGTTTCCACAGGTCTAATAAGTAAGGAACTCATGTTTTACCACCCTTTCGTAAGTATTTTTTCAGGCATTAAGTTGTCAATCATTTGCTGCTCGTTTGTTTGGATTTTTTTCCGTCTTTTAAAGCTTATGATGGGAAGAAAGATTTCTTGCGGAGAAATTAATGAAAATATAAAATTTTGCAGGAGATAAGATACTTTTAACGAAGTTATAATTATTATTAAGAATAGTTATCAAAGGAGGATTATGATGAAATTAGCGGGAACAAAAACAGAAGCAAATTTGTGGGAAGCTTTCTCGGGGGAATCCCAAGCAAGAAATAAGTACACCTACTTCGCGTCTGTAGCCAAGAAGGAAGGCTATGAGCAAATAGCGGCAATTTTTTTAGAAACAGCGGAACAGGAAAAAGAACATGCCAAAAGAGCTTTTAAATTTTTAAATGGGATTGGCAATACTTCCGAAAACTTAAAAGCCGCCGCAGAAGGGGAAAACTATGAGTGGACGGAAATGTATAAGAACTTTGCCGTTGATGCCAGGGAAGAAGGATTCCAGGATATTGCCTTTTTCTTTGAAAAGGTGGCTCTTGTGGAGGCCGAGCATGAGCGGAGATATTTAAAGCTATTGCAAAATTTAGAGGCAGGTGGAGTCTTTAAGAAAGACGAGCCTGTACGCTGGTACTGCCGCAATTGTGGGCATATACACGAAGGGGTGGAAGCAATAAAGGTTTGTCCAGTCTGTGCACATCCCCAAGCCTTCTTTCAGATTCATGCACAAAACTACTAAAAAAGGCCTTCGGGCTTTTTTAGTATTGTAAAAATTGGAAAACCCTTTACTTTTGCGAGGAAATATGCTAATATTTTAGCTACATCAAAATTACAAGCTATGCTAAATTCCTATCTAAAGGTAGGAAACGGGGGAACCAATGTTTTGGGGTGAATCTCTTGGCGACGAGAGTAGGGTTAGCTTTCTACCCGAATCCGGCAGCTAACCTCGTAAGCGTGGAAAGTAGGAGCTTATCAAGCCTATTTTTAGGTACGCTATTTAAAAGACCCTGCTTTCTGGCCAGGGTCTTTGTTATTTAAAATATTAAGAAAGGGGGGTCATGTAAATGGCAACCAAAGAGTTTACTATGGGGGTGACTATTGCTAAGGAACAACTAAAGGGCAAAAAGCCTGTTTTTACTAAGGAAGAGAAAAGAGAAATTTCTATTAAAAGATCTCTGGAATTGGGAAATCGAATTAAGGATTACCTGGAGGCAAGAGCCGGTATTCCCAGCGGCAGGGAACTGGAAGTGCGGATTGTTAAACAAAGGGAGAAAATTTTAAATTATTTCGGGGGAACCGAAGAAAACTGGCGGGATTACAAATGGCAAATGCGCAACCGGGTTAGCAAAACAGATATTTTGCAGCATATAATTGATTTGACGGATGCAGAAGTTGAAGAGATTAACCATGTGGGAAAATATTTTCGCTGGGCTATTTCTCCCTATTTTCTGAGCCTGATTGAGCCGGGAAATCCCAAGGATCCAATTCGCTTGCAGTCTATTCCTCAAAGGGCGGAAATGGTTCCCGGTTCAGGGGAAGAGGATCCTATGGGAGAGGAATTTACGAATCCCGCTTCGAGGATTACCAGACGTTATCCGGATCGGCTAATTATCAATGTGACTAATGCCTGTGCCATGTATTGCAGGCATTGTCAAAGACGTAGAAATATAGGAGAAACGGATCACCACAGTGGAGAAGGGGATTTGCAAGAAGCTTTAGATTATATTAAGAAGCATCAAGAAATCAGGGATGTGTTACTAACCGGCGGGGATGCTTTAATGCTTTCCGATGAAAAGCTTGATTGGCTTTTAAGTGAGCTGGATAAAATTCCTCATGTGGAAATAAAAAGGCTGGGCACTAGGGTTCCGGTTACCTTACCCCAAAGAATTACTCCTAGGTTGTGTCAAGTTTTTGAAAATCACCCTCCTATTTATATTAATACCCAATATAATCACCCTCAGGAGGTAACTGAGGAGGGAGCAGAGGCCTTAAATCGTTTGGTGAAGGCAGGGGTAGTGCTGGGCAATCAGGCGGTTTTGTTAAAAGGAATTAATAATGATAAGCATGTGATGAAAAAGCTCAATCATGAGCTTTTAAAAGCCAGAGTTAGACCATATTATATTTTTCATGCTAAAGAAGTAGTCGGGACTCAGCATTTTGTTACATCAATTGATGATGGGCTGGAAATCATGGAACACCTTAGGGGTTATACCTCCGGTTTGGCGGTTCCTTCATATATCATCAACGCTCCTCACGGCTATGGCAAAACACCTATGCTGCCGGAATACCTTGTTTCTAGCGGTAAGGATAAAATCTTTATCAGAACCTGGGAAAAAAGGATTTTTGAATACCCGAATAAGCATTAAAAAAACCCCAAAAGGGGTTTTTTTAATGCTTATTTTTCTATAATGGATTCAGTAGGGCAGGAATCCATAGCTTCACGAACTGATTCTTCTTGATCGCTTGGTATTTCACCTTCAATCGCTTCAGTTAGTCCTTCGTCATCTTCATGGAACACATCTGGAGCAATATCAATGCACACACCACAAGAGATACAAGTATCCTGATCAACATAAACTTTCATACCTGTTCACCTCCTTGATAGGAAGGGCAAAGTCCCCTCACTCTCTATTGTTGGCAAAAAAACAAAAAACAACAATTTTTTTACCGGGGAGTTTTACCGCATTGGAATAAATCCGGTTACAAGAGTAAAAAGCAAAAACATAGGCTGCCTTCCTAATTTTGTTAAATTGAAAAATAGAGCTTATTAACAAGTTCTATTTTAGCCCTAAGATCTTAAATATACAATAGTTTAATGTAAAGATTATTATATTTTGTAAATCTTTTTAAGCGAAGGACAAGAGATTTTGAAAACTCTCTCCATCCCGCAAAAAAATAAACCCCAATAGGGGTTAACCAAAGCTGGCAGCAAGCAAAACAGTAAACAAAAAAACGGTTCCAAACAACAGCCAAGCCAGTATAAAGGCGGAGGATTCCTCGGTTTGGTTCTCAGGAAGCCAGTAAGATTGAAATAATGGGGTTTCGTTATTTTGAGTCATCTATTTACCCTCCTTAGATTTTTCCTTAAGAAAGTATTTCTACATAAGCTTCACTAATCCTGCTTGCAAATAAATCTTTAATTGTAGATTTTATAGGGATCAAAACCCTTTAGCCGCAGAGCATTGGAAACCACCGACACAGAGCTTAGGGCCATTGCCGCACCTGCTAAAATCGGTGATAAAAAGCCGAGAGCGGCTAAGGGTATGCCCAAGGAATTATAAATAAAAGCCCAAAATAGATTTTGCTTAACATTTCGCATAGTTGCCCGGCTTAAGGCAATACTGGCGGCCACACCCCTTAGATCGCCCCTCATTAAGGTAATATCCGCCGCTTCCATGGCTACATCGGTGCCTGTGCCGATGGCAATGCCTATATCTGCGGCAACCAAGGCAGGTGCATCATTAATGCCGTCACCAACCATTGCCACCACTTTTCCATCTTGCTTTAGTTTCTCTACCTCAGCCGCCTTGTGCTGGGGCAAAACCTCCGCTAAGACTTGGCTGATACCCACTTGTTCCCCTATTGCTGCAGCGGTTTTTTGATTGTCGCCGGTGATCATATAGACTTCAATGCCCATTTCTTTTAGTTTAGCTATTCCTTCTGAAGAGGTTTGCTTAAGCCCGTCCGCAACGGCCAGAATACCCGCAAGCTGATGATCGACAGCTAACAACATGGCGGTTTTACCCTCTTCCTCTAGTTGTTCCTTGAGAGAATTTTCGGTGGTAAAGGAAATTCCTCTCTGTTCCAGTAGTCTCCAGTTTCCCAGTAAAATTTCCTTTTCATCATATAGTGCCTCTACCCCAAATCCCGGCAGAGCTTTGAAGTTTTTCACGTTTTCCAATTCTAAGCCGTCAGACTGGGCCCTTTTTACAATTGCTTGAGCCAGAGGATGCTCAGAAGATTTTTCTACGGTGGCTGCCAACCTAAGCAGCTCTGAAGGCTGCAACTCCCCTACAGGTAGAATATCAGTTACCTCCGGTTCTCCTTTTGTGATAGTTCCTGTTTTATCTAAAAGCACAGTGTTAATACTGTGAGCTTTTTCTAAATGCTCTCCCCCTTTGATTAGGATTCCTTTTTTGGCTCCCTGACCCGTGCCTACCATAATGGAGGTAGGTGTGGCCAAACCCAGAGCACAGGGACAGGCTATTACTAAAACAGCCACTAAATTTCGGACTGCTTTTGCCGTATTGCCCGGGTCTCCCCAAAAAAACCAGCCAAGAAAGGTCAAGGCGGCTATTCCTAAAACGGCAGGGACAAAATAAGCGGAAATAAGATCCGCCATTCTTTGGATGGGGGCTTTAGAGCCTTGTGCTTCTTCGACAATTCTAATTATTTGATTTAAAGTAGTGTCCTTGCCCACTTTTGTTGCTTGATATCTAAAGGCACCAAATTTATTGATAGTAGCACCAACAACTTGATCCCCCACAGTTTTTTCTACGGGAATACTTTCCCCTGTCAGCATGGATTCATCAATGGTGGTATTGCCTTCGATGATTTTACCGTCAACGGGGAGCTTTTCTCCCGGCCTAACAATGATAATATCCCCTGCCAAAACATCATCAATGGGGATAACCTCTTCTTTGCCGTTTCTTTCAACCAAGGCGGTGCTGGCTCTTAATCCCATTAAGGATTTTATCGCTTCAGATGTTTTTCCTTTAGCATTGGCCTCCAGCATTTTTCCCAAAAGAACCAAGGTGATTACAACGGCTGATGCTTCGTAGTAAAGTGCCCCCGTGGTGACAAAGGTATGAAACAAGCTATACCCGTAAGCCGCAGTGGTACCCATGGCTACCAGAACATCCATGTTGGCACTCTTGGCCTTAAGGGCATGGTAGGAGCCTTTATAGAATTGTCGCCCCCCCACTATTTGTACCGGAGTGGCTAAGAAGAACTGTAAATAGGGATTCATTAAAAAATGGCTCCAGGCAAGGCCCAGCATTTCAAAGATCATGCCCAACAACAAAGGTGATGCGAAGATGGCGGACAAAAGGAAGATGTTTTTTTGCCTTTTATTTGCCAGTGCCTGTTCCAAGGCATTTTGGTCCTTGGTACTGTCGCTATCTTCTTCTGCCTCATAGCCTGCATCAGTAATTGCATTGATTAGATCTTTTACGCTTAATTGTAAAGGATTATATTGGATAGTGGCTTTTTCGGTTGTCAGGTTAACTGTCGCCTGAAAAACTCCCGGGGTAGAATTAAGCTTTCTTTCTACCCGGGCAGAGCAAGCAGCACAGGTCATACCCTTTATCTTTAATTCAGCTTTATCCAAGGAAACACGGTAACCAATGTTTTCGATGGCTTCAATTAAGGCTTGTTCGCTGATTTCCTTTGGTTCAAAACGTATATGAGCCTTTTCTGTTGCCAGATTAAGATTGGCATCTAAAACACCGGGCAATTTTTTTAGACCTTGCTCCACCCTAGCTGAACAGGCAGCACAAGTCATATCTAATACCTTTAAATTAGTTTCCATATCTCTTTTTTGATCCATCGACTCGTCCCCCACATTTGGTAAGAATAATTTTTTCCATCGTAAAACTAATGTTCAAAAAAGTCAAGTTTGGGAGAAAAGAAAATAGAAACCGCCTCCTGAGGCGGTTTCTATTTAAAAGGGAACCGAAGGCCTGCAATCCAAGCTCCCTGTATAGTTAAGATTACCCCAAAAGGTAAAAAATAAACCGGTAAAATCTTACTTAGAAAGTAATTTATTGCATATATTTTTTATAAGTTGAAAGAGGGGGTAAGGGGTAAGGGGACAGGGGACGGGGGACGGGGGACAGGGGAAAGTGGACAGAGGACAGAGAAACCTTTGCATGTATTG
>CAZCQT010000025.1:2907-12430 GCA_964500905.1 uncultured Moorellales bacterium | reverse complement strand
CATTTCGCCTAATTCACTTGTTTTATTTCTGTCCATTAAGTTGTCTACACTAGATAGGGGATCTTTTCCCTGGAATAATATTTGATACATTTCTGTGACTATGGGCATTGGGATGTTTAATTGAGTTGCTAATTCAAAGGCTGTTTTTGTTGTAGTGATACCTTCAATTACCATCCCCATGGAAGCTAATACCTCTTTAATGGCCATTCCTTTACCTAATGCAATTCCGGCTCTACGATTTCGGCTATGCATGCTACTGCAGGTTACAATTAAATCTCCAATTCCTGCTAAACCCGCAAAAGTCAGCAGTTCAGCTCCCATCTTTTTACCCAAGCGAGAAATTTCTGATGCACCCCTAGTCATCAATGCAGCCCTGGTATTATCACCAAAGCCCAGCCCATCCGCCATTCCCGTTGCTAAAGCAATAATATTTTTTAGGGCACCTCCCAATTCAACACCAATTACATCTGGGTTAGTATAAACCCTAAAAGAAGGGCTCATAAATAAATCCTGAGCTTCACGGGCAACTTCATCATTATGAGAGGCAATGACTACAGCCGTTGGCAATTGTCTTGCGACTTCTTCAGCGTGACTGGGACCCGAAAGCACCGCGATTCGATCTCTTTGTTTTGTTAGTTCTGCTTCAAGCACCTCTGTCATGCGTAATTTTGTTCCTTGTTCCAACCCTTTTGCCGTACTTATTATAAGAGCCTTCTCTGATAGATGTGATCTAATTAAAATAGCTATTTCCCTAATAGTTTGAGAAGGGGTGGCTAAAATTACATATTTAGCGTTTTCTAAAGCCTCAGGAAGCAGATTTGTAATAATAATTTCGTTATTTAGCTTAATTCCGGGTAAATATTTTTTATTTTCTCTGGATAACTGAAGATTTTCCGCCACTAAAGCCGAACGAGTCCAAAGAGTTACAGGTATACCCTTATTAGCTAAGTGAACAGCTAATGAGGTTCCCCAGCTCCCGGAGCCCAGAACAGCTGTTTTCCATTTCAATAGTATCGCTCCCATCAGTGATGTTTTTGACCAAATTTATATTCCGTACCTGTTACTAATCTCTTAATATTGGGTACATGCCTGTAAATTACAAAACCTGCGGCTATTAAACCAAAAACCGTCAAAAGAGTTGATTCGTGAAATATTAACATTAAAATTGGAACAGATATGGCACCTAATATTGAAGCCAAAGAAACATATTTTGTTAAAACAATAACAGTGATCCAAATTATACTGGTAATTATCAATATTTTAGGTGCTAGAGCAAAAAATACCCCTGCTCCAGTGGCTACCCCTCTGCCTCCGGTAAAGTTAAGGAAAATAGACCAATTGTGCCCCAGCATCGATGCCAATCCGCATATTACACCTGCTAACTCGCCTCCAAACCATTTACCAATTAACACAGCAACAATTCCTTTACCTAAATCCCCAACCAGAACTATTAGGCCAGGTAATAACCCCGCTGTTCGATAAACATTTGTAAAGCCAGTGTTGCCACTTCCGTGTTTTCTTATGTCCACCCCCATCCACCTATGCACAATCAAATATCCAAAGGGAATGGATCCCAATAAATAGCCACAGAAAATTGAAAAAATTATACTCATAGATGGTCACCTCGTTAGCCTTTTTCCTTGAAAAGTATGCGAATCGGATTACCCGTAAAACTAAAGGCTTCTCTAAGCTTGTTTTCTAAGTACCTTTGATAAGAAAAATGTATTTCAGCGGGATGGTTAACAAAAAAAACAAAAGTTGGTGGTCTAGTGCCAGTTTGTGTAAGATAAGAAAATTTTATTTTTTTGCCTTTTTCGGAAGGAGGCGGATTTAAAGATACAATTTCGTTAAGATACTGATTTAAAAATTTTACAGAAAAACGTTTTGTTGATTCACTATCAACGAAGTCAATCATTTCTATAAGCTTATCAACACGTTGACCTGTTACGGCGGAAATATAAATGGTTGGAGCATAGGACATAAAGGTCAGATCCTCGCGTATTTTCTTTTCAAAGTATTTCATGGTATTACTATCTTTATCAATTAGATCCCACTTGTTAATCACAAGAATTGACGCTTTTCCGGCTTCATGAATTAAGCCAACAATTCTCTTATCTTGTTCAGTGACACCTTCTTCTGCATCAATTAAAAACAAAGCTACGTGGCAATCATCGATAGCCCTAAGGGATCTTACTACACTGTACCTTTCTGTTGACTGTGAAATTTTAGATTTTCTGCGAATCCCCGCAGTATCAATCAATATGTATTTGCGACTTTTAAATTCAAATAGAGTATTTATTGAATCTCTGGTTGTTCCGGGTATGTGGCTAACTATACTCCGTTCTTCTCCTAAAATATAGTTAACCAAGGAGGATTTGCCTACATTGGGTCTCCCTAAAAGTGCAACCCGAATTCCATCTTCTTCGCTTGCTTCCCTATTGCTTGGCAGTTTTTCAATTACTTCATCCAATAAATCACCAATATTCATTCCGTGAGCAGCAGAAACAGGTAGTGGATCCCCTAATCCTAAAGCATAAAACTCACTAATTAAAGACGAAGAAACGGAATAATCCTCAACTTTATTTACTGCCAATATGACTTTTTTAAAATTTTTTCTTAGTATGTTCGCTATTACAAGATCACCCGGTACCATTCCCGTTTTAGCGTCTACCACGAATATTATTAAGTCTGCTTCACTAATTGCCAATTCCGCCTGAGAGCGAATTTTTTCTTCTAAGGTTCCTTCTATGGTACTATCTATGATTCCTCCGGTATCAATTAAATTGAAAGTATTTCCCAGCCACTCTGCTTTTTGATAAATACGATCCCTAGTGACACCAGGGTTGTCCTCAACAATTGAAACGCGACCGCCTACAATGCGGTTAAACAAAGTAGATTTACCAACATTAGGTCTTCCTATAAGAGCCACTATGGGCAAAGACATTGTAAAACCCCCATTATTTGAAGGATCTGCTATTTAAATTGCAAATCCTAGGTTACTTAAAACAGGAAAATTTAATCATTTTTTCTTTATTCATTATCCATCAAAAACTGATTACCGTCAAGCTAACCAAGTCAGATAAAAGTTCTTGTCTTATCTATGTCGTAAATAAAAGAAAAACCGCATTAAGGCATGCGGCCGCTAACAAAATAATTAACATATCTTCCTCCATAAAATGACTTATTTACAGACAGCGAACGAATAAAAGAACCCTCAGTAACAGAAAAATCAACTGAGGTGTTTATTAACCTTACTTTTCTTTTTTTGTTTCTTTTTCTGTTTTACCATTTGTTTCTCTCTTACTTGCACCTAAATAATTTGACCATTCTTTTGAAGAGAATTGCTTTAATTTTGAAATTGAACCTTTAATGCTTCCGGTACTTAATAACAAAAATGCCAAAGTACCTGATATAACTATTCCTATAATCCACCAAATTGACTTACTGTCACCCTTACTGGTATTTGCTTGTGCCGGTTGATTTGTAGTTTTTTGTCCTGTAATGCCTAAAACTGCCGGTAAACCATCGGCAAATAACATAGCACCCTTTTCTGCATTCTCTCTTTTATTGGTATGTGTTCCAACTTCAATCAACAAAGAGCGGGGGGAAAGATCTTGGTTATAATTTCCTTTAGCCATAAAAATCCCATGAACCAATCCTGGATAATACTTATCTAATTGGGATTTCAAGTGCTTAGCAAAATCTAAATTGGACTGCATATTTTGATTTTGTCGTCCCACAACAAAACGAATTTTTGTTACATCCATACCGGAAATATTTGCGTAGTAAAAATCAGGATCAGGTACACCATCTCTATGCACATCTATTATTGCAGCGGGGTTGTTTTTCATCAGCTCTACTGCTGTACGGCGGGAACGCCGATAAGCATCAGCATCATGGGGATCGTGAGGGGTTTTATCGTATTTAACTATAATATTTTTCTCCTGCAGTTTTTCTTTTAATTTTTCTCCTACTTTGTAGATACCCCCTTTACCGGGAATGCTTTCGCTGCCATCAGTCGGAACATAGGATTCCCCTGTATGGGTGTGATAAAGAGCTATTAAATTGTTAACTTTTCCTTTAAGTACAGGCAAAGCATCTGTGTTTATTTCATTATTTATATTAGATAAAGCATCTTCGGCAACTAAAACTGCATAAGCTTGATCTTCTACAACTTTATCTACTCTGTAATGGCGATTGTTACTGGCGATAAATTCATCTCCAACGAAAACATTTCTGCAGGTTTTATCCAAGATATTATTTTTGGCATCAACAATAGTATAATATCCTCCATCGGTCCTCTCTTGTTCCCATAGCCCCAGATCCGGTAAATTTAAATCAAAATCCGCTGCTGAAATACCATGTAACCTGGACAAATTAGTGGTAAAGCCTAAAGCTAAAATACCTGTAAATAAAGCAAAGATTACCATGCGAATTAGCTTACGCATTTGGGTCCGTCCTTTCTTGTCCGTCCTCATCATTTTTTTCCGTTATAATTGGTTTTAAGGAAGCCTGAGGCATGGCTTCATCGAGATTTTTAAGCAGTTCCTTTGGTTTATTTTCGCTTTTTGGCCCTCCCTGCAGTCTTTCCCTGCTTTCTCCAATGATTTCAGCCAATAAAACAGCTATTATCCCCGCGATAATTACCGAATCAAAAATACCCGCTCCTCCAAAAACTACCTTTCCGGGAATTCCTGTCCTCAATAAATTGGCATAATGAAATATATCCAGACTGAGTATGCCCAAGGTTGCGGCAATAAAAGCAGATCTCCTTGAGCGACCAACGATATATGCCGTTAAAGCGGCTACAATAGCAAAAATATAAAGGGGATCAAGAATATCTGCACCGCTGTGCCAAGGATCGCCTGTAAGTAAGAAACGATTGATAAAACCGATGATTATAACAGTAGCTGCAGTTGCTACTAAGGCTCTAACTCGCTCTTTTGTTGTGCCTGCTTTAATTAAAAGGTAAACAGCTAATCCTATAGGTACCACCGAACCACCTAAGTTTGCAGATACGGCAGGTGCGGTTTTGACTAGGGGAATAGTAATAAAACTGCCTACAATCATTAAACCAATTATCAGCAAAGCACCACGATCCGTTAGACGTAAACGATCAAGCACGCGATGGGCAAAGCCGAAATAGATCAGAATAGACAAGATTATTAAAACAACCATTCCTATGGGATATCCACTCATGTTTGCACTCCTCAATATGCAATTTGTGGTTTTAGGTTTCCCTAATTCGACCCTAAGTATGCAAAAAGGCCACATTTATTATGTGGCCCGAAATTAAAAATTCATATAAGTCCTTTTGGAGAAATGTTGAATGGCGTTTCTTTGTTTCAACCATTCCCTGGTTTTTCCGGTAATAATTATAGGAAGATTATTTATTTCGCCGACAGAACTAGAGCCAACTAACAAAGACAAGGCTCGAAACTGGTAAATTAAGTTATTAAAGAATATTATTAATGAATCCTCTGATTCGTTTAATAAGGTTTTAAGGCAACAACCTGCTAGTGCTACTAATTCCGCCCCTAATGCAATTGCTTTAATAGCATCTAAAGCATCTTTAATTCCTCCGGAAGCTATTAATTTTATGGGAATTGGTAAAGATGCAATTTCCGCCAAGGAAATGGCGGTGGGAATTCCCCAATTTTCAAAAACCGTTGGTGAAAGTATGTTTTGTCTTTGTCTCTCAATAGTTGCAAAGTTTGTCCCTCCATAGCCACCAACATCTAAATAAGTAACTCCCTGTTCCCATAAAATTTGGGCAGTATCCCCTGAAATTCCAAAGCCTACTTCTTTAACTATAATCGGCATTTGTACAAATTCAACGATATTAGCAATGTTCTCTAATAGGCCTTTAAAATTTCTGTCCCCTTCCTTCATTGCTAATTCCTGTGGTAAATTTAAATGCAATTGGATCCCATCGGCTTCTAACATTTCAATTGCTGCTAACACATCTTCCAATGGTGCTAAAGCAGATAAATTAGCCAGAATTATGCCTTCCGGATTTTCCTTCCTTACTAAAGTAAAGCTGTCTCTAAAGTTTTGATCATCAATAGCTAATTTTTGAGATCCTACCGCCATAGCGATGTTAAGCCTTTTAGCAACTCTAGCCATTGAGCGATTAATTTCGGTAGCAATACTGGGACCGCCTGAAATAGCATTTATCATAAATGGTGCAGCCAATTTTTTTTGTAAAAAAGAACAACTTATATCTATCTCATTTAATGATAATGATGATGAGGCCTTATGAATCAAGTGAATATCATCAAACCCTGTTTTAGTGTAATCAATATATAAATCCTTAGCTAAATTTATATGATCCAGTTTTCTTGATAAACGTTTACCTGTATTATTACTCTTCATTTTCTTCTTGAAATAGTTCCCCAAAAAGATCACCTAGTTTAACACCTGAGTTTTCTTCCGCCGGATCCGGCTCGGTTTTTTCTGTCTTTGGTGAACTTTTCACTTGTGCTTCTCGTAGGCTCAGACTCATCCTGTGAGACTTTTGATCCACACTTAATACTTTTACAGGTATGGTATCTCCAACAGAAACCACATCTTCTGTTTTTGCCACATGATGATCTGCTAATTGTGAAATATGAACAAGACCTTCTATACCGGGTTCAACTTCTACAAATGCACCAAAAGAAGCATTCCTTAAAACCTTACCGTTTACCACGGAGCCTATTTGGTAGCGTTCTTCCGCAGAATCCCAAGGGTTAGATAGCAGTTGTTTTAGACCTAAGGATACCTTCTCGGTTTCTCGATTTAAACCCAGTACCTTAGTATCAATTTCTTGTCCTTCAGAAAGTACATCCTTTGGGTGATCTACTCTGCCCCAAGAAAGCTCGGAAACATGTAATAGTCCGTCGATACCGCCTATATCTACAAAGGCACCAAAGTTAGTTAAACGGCGAACAATGCCCTTTACAACTTGACCTTCTTCTAATTTAGCCCATGTAGCTTCTTTTAATTTTTCATACTCCTCATCTAAAATGGCTTTTTGCGAAAGGACAACTTTATTTTTGCTGCTATCTAATTCAATAACTTTTAAACGTAATTCTTTGTTAATATACTGGTTGAGATCCTCAATATAATCTCTTTCAACCAAAGAAGCAGGGACAAAACCTCTAACCCCAAGATCAACTAACAAACCACCTTTAACAACTTCAATAACTGGTGCTTTTATTTCGACACCAGTATTCATGGATTCCTCAAGCATCTCCCATGCTACTTGCCGATCCGCACGCCTCTTTGACAGTACGGGATTTCCGTCTTCGTTTTCAACCCTTAGAACATAAACTTGAATTGTATCTCCTACAGAAACCAGGTCATTGGGATTTTCTACTGTTCGATTAGAAAGCTCGCTAAGTGGAATTATTCCTTCAGATTTTCCTCCCACATTGACCATAATTTCGTTGTCGCTAATTTGTACAACGGTACCTGAAATAATATCGCCCCTATGCAATCTTTGAAGCTCTCCTGCCATTTCTAAATCAATTTCTTCATTTTTACTGTCTAGTTCTTCGGTAGCCACCGCCTGCCCTTCTGTTTTTGGCTCGCTTTTTTCACCGGCTTCTTCCTCACCCAACAATTTTTCTTCATTCAATTCTGTCATCCTTTTAATAACCTCCTCAATAATCCAATCTGGGGTTGAAGCTCCAGCGGTAACCCCCACCCGTTTAGCATTATTAAACCACAAGGGATTAAGTTCGCCAGCGTGTTCAATTTGATAAGTTGGTGAACCGGCCCTTCGGCATATGCTCGCAAGTTTATTTGTATTAGCACTTGTATAACTGCCAACAACTATCATTAAATCGACACTTTTGGCTGTTTCACAAGCACTTTCTTGCCTTGCTTTTGTCGCTTTACATATTGTGTTATTTATTTTTAAGTCTTCTGTTTTGCTTTTTAGAACCTCAACAACATCTTCAAAGGATTTTAAATCTAAGGTAGTTTGGGCTATAACTGCTAATTTTGGATAATTTGGCAACAACTTTGCTTCGTTTAAATTGCCAACCACCAACGCTCTGTTTTTTGTCCATTCTACAATACCTTGTATTTCAGGATGTTTTTTGTCTCCAACTATAATTACTTGGTACCCTAGATGAATCAATTCTTTTGCCATATTTTGCGATCTCTTCACAAAAGGGCATGTTGCATCTACTAGCTCCAGACCTTTATCATTAATTTGATTGATGGAGACAGGACCTACTCCGTGGGAACGAACAACGATTTTACCTGCTCTTATAGCTTGCAGATCATCAACTTTTTTTATTCCTAACGAGTCTAATTTTTCTACAACATGGCTATTATGGATTAAAGGGCCTAATGTGTAAAGGAAGGCATCTTCCGTTTTAGCATTGATTGCCATATCTATAGCTCTTTTAACACCAAAACAAAATCCTGCATTTGAAGCTAAAATAATTTCCAAAGGGATCACCTACAACATTTTATACCAGACAATACTTAGCTTGTACTAAAAATCAGACATTATTAACTTTCTAGATAAATAAAATAAATCCTGCCAAAATATTAAACCAATCTGAATTTTCATCGTATTAAACGATGTTTAGTAGATTTTCAACCGCTTTTTCCATCTCCTTGTTAAGAGTTGTAACATCCTCGTCTTTGGTTTTACCGACATAAGCTGATGGCCAGATAATTGGCTTGCCTATATTAACTTTAATTTTTCCAAACATTAAAATTTTTAGGCTATCTTTAGTTCCATTTATACCCACTGGCAATACCACACTATTGCTTTTTAGTGCAATAGCTGCCGCACCCGAGCGAAACGCAATTTTAAAATCATTTTTACGTGTTCCCCCTTGGGGAAAAATACCTAAGACTTCTCCATTATTTAAGACCTTTAAAGAGTTTTTTACAGATTGGAAGTCTGTTTTACCTCTATTTACAGGAAAGGCACCTAGTGCAAGCACCAGGGTTTTTAGAAAAGGAATTTCAAATAATTCGCTTTTTGCCATAAAACGAATCTGCCGGGGACAGGAAATACCCAAAAGAATGGGATCAATAATGTTGACGTGATTTGCTATTATGATTAGAGGTCCTTTTTGAGGAATATATTCGACTCCACTTATCTCCAGACGATTCCAAACCCTAAAAATAAACCAGGCAATTCCCTTAAGAAAACTATACAGCAAAACTATTCACCTCTCACATTTAGAAACAATAAGTGAAACAACTTCTTCAATTGATAAATTTGTGGTATCCAATATTTCTGCATCTTCCGCTATTTCCAAAGGAGCGTGTTTTCTGTTTTTGTCTTTGGCATCACGAATTATTATTTCATCCTTTATTTCTTCCAATGTGACAGGAATACCTTTATTTTTTAGCTCTAGGTAACGCCTTTTACTTCTAACTTCAATTGAAGCGGTCAAAAAGAATTTGAAATCCGCATTTGGCAACACAAAGGTACCAATATCTCGTCCATCCATGACAACCCCACCCCCTGCGGCATAGTGCCGCTGAAGAGTGGTTAGCTGATTTCGGA
>CAZCQT010000025.1:0-2897 GCA_964500905.1 uncultured Moorellales bacterium | reverse complement strand
GCAAAGGAAGCTAATAATGACACAAACTGTGCAACTTTTGGTTCACGAATTTTATCTGTTACATCATTGTCATCACAAATTACCAATTGTTTATCACTAAATTTATCTTGCTTAAAATAAATATTTGTTGTTTTAGCCAAATTAGCTAATGAGGCCTCATTAAAGGCTACTCCTTTTTGCAATGCTTTCCAAGTTAAAGCACGATACATGGCACCTGTGTCAATATAAACAAAATTTAATTTTTGGGCCACTAGCTTAGCTACACTACTTTTGCCTGCTCCCGCCGGGCCATCTATAGCTATATTGCACTTCATTAAGAAATCCCTCCTGAGGATTGCCGGCTTTAATTTTTAAACAGAATCTAACTAAATTTCAAATTCGATGCTTGACAAATCAAGATACAAAGCAAAAGCTTTAATCTCATTTTTAGTGGAATCGGTGCTATGAAAAATTGTCTGGGATGTTTCCCAGCCATTCAAATCAAAAGGCGTAGTTGTATCTGAATCAAATAAAAAATTATTAACTTCTTTGTATTCTTTATGTAAGTCATAGTTTGTTAAATATTTTATTATTGGTTGAAAATAATCCTCACATTCTTTTGGTGATTCACTCCCGGAGAACAGAAACCAATCCAGCCGGCAAAAGGTAGTTAATTCCTGAATTACATAGCGGGGTGTATTTGCAAACACGGCTATGGTTGTAATTAATGGAGGTAATTGCAATATAATTTCTCTTGCAGATTCAGGATTAATATATTTTTTACTTTTAGGCTCAAGTATAAAACCCAGACCATCTACCCCAGCGTTAATAAAATACCAAGCCTCTTCCAGATTCCTAATACCGGAGACAATTCTTCTCAACGCTACTTCACCCCAACCTAATTAGATGTTTTTATGGTACAGCCCTATGCCCCAAACCAATGGCTACTTCATCCAAGTGCACCAAACCCACTCCAAAAAATACTGAGACGCTGATGTGATCAGTAATCCTGGCAATTCCGATTTTACCACCAACATTAAAGCCGAGAGCCTTGGGCATAATTTGTGATAGAGCTTCCCTCGCAGCCCCGGCAATCGCTCCCTCTTCCGGATGTGTATCTTTAATAATTCCTTCTCTTTTGGCGGCTACGATGGCTCTTTCAATAACCTTGCTAGCTGAATGTAAATATTCACCGCCAAAATTCACTGCAGCGGTTCTGATCCCAACTTGCATAAAGCTTTCTTTTAATAAATTTTCTTCTTCTCTTGTTTCTGTCAAAGACATTTTAATTGCAGCACTTGCTGCCGATTTACTACCCATTTAATTGCCATCCTCCTTACTTAAGGAAATAGCCGCTGATTGGCCAGCTAAATAACCCGTGGAAAATGCAGCCTGTAAATTATAACCCCCTGTGCGTCCATTAAGATCAAGTATCTCACCGGCAAAATAAAGATTAGGGATTATTTTTGAAGCCATAGTCCGGGAATCTACTTCAGTTAACAAAATGCCCCCCGATGTTACAATTGCTTCACTTATGGGGCGTGCTTTTGTAATTGATAAGTTTAGACTTTGAAAGGTCTTTATTATTTGCTGTCGTTCTAACCTTGTTAATTGATTCACCATTTTGTTAGGATCAACTCCTGCAGAGAATAAAAACGGCGTAATCAGTTTTTGTGGCAAAAGCCCCGTCATAGAGTTTTTTAAATGCTTATTTGAAGACTCTTTGAAATCTCTTAAAACCCTTTTTTCAAGGATTTTTTGATCCAATGCCGGTTTTAAATTCAATTCCAATCGAACAGGTGAAGATTCAAGCTCCTTAACAATTATTTCACTCAAAGTTAAAACTATGGGACCTGAAACACCAAAATGAGTAAATAGCATTTCCCCAAATTGTTCACCTAGTTTATTGCGTCCCCAGGCAGTTATTTTAACATTTTTTAAAGATAAACCACTTACCTCTTTCACCCAAGATTCCTTTGTTTCCAAGGGAACTAATGCCCCGCTTAGGTTGGTAATCGTATGTCCTAATTCAGCGGCAAATCTATAGCCATCTCCCGTGGATCCAGTTCGGGGGTATGATAACCCTCCGGTAGTTAAAATTACTTTATCCACAGGATAAAAACCGGAACTGCTTTTAATTCCTGCTATCTGACCATTTTTTAAAAATAGTTCCTCTATTTTATTGTTGTAAAAAATATTTACGCCGAGAAATAATAAATGTTTACGTAATATTTCTACTAAATCTCGCGAACGATCAGACAAAGGAAAAATTCGGCCGCCACGTTCTTCCTTGGTTGTCAGACCCAGCTGGTGGAGAAAGTTTATTAAATCAAGGTTGGAAAGGTTCGCTAATGCACCGTATAAAAAACGCCCTTGTTTAGAGAAGCTTTTTATAAAATCGTCAACAGATGCCGTATTTGTAATATTACATCGACCTTTTCCAGTAATCAAAAGCTTCAGGCCTAATTGTTTGTTTCTTTCAAATAATTGAATATTAGCCCCTTTTCCCGCTGCACCAATAGCAGCGAAAATGCCGGCGGCACCGCCGCCGACAATAGCTATTGTTTTAGAATTTATTTTTTCAACCAAGACATCATACTCCTAAGTTTAGCCCCTACCTGCTCAATGGGATGATCTTTATCAAGGTTTTCCAACGCAATAAAACCCGGTCTGTTGGCTTGGTTTTCCAAAACCCATTCTTTTGCAAATTGTCCGGATTGAATCTCCCACAAGATTTCACGCATTTCATCTTTTACATCCTCTGTAATAATCCTTGGACCCCTAGTCATATCTCCCCATTGTGCCGTGTCACTAATAGAATGACGCATGGAACTCAAGCCGCCTTCATACATAAGATCCACAATTAATTTTAATTCGTGTAAACACTCAAAATAAGCCATTTCCGGTTGATATCCCGC
>CAZCQT010000024.1:0-12808 GCA_964500905.1 uncultured Moorellales bacterium | reverse complement strand
ATCATTGCTGGCTATCTTATCAATTTCATCTAAAAATATAATCCCGTGTTGCTCCACCTTCTGGATAGCTTTTACGCCTACTTCATCCATGTCCACAAGCTTTTCTGCTTCTTCATGAAAAAGGTATTTGCGGGCCTCCTTTATTTGCAACCGCTTTTTCTTTTTCTTTTTCGGCAACATCCCTCCTAATAAATCTTGCAAATTAATGCCCATTTCATCCATACCTGTTCCATTAAACACCTCCAACATCGAAGGGCTCTTGTCTTCCAGCTCCACCTCAATAAACTCATCTTCCAATTCCATTCTTTTCAACTTTTGCGAATAAATTGCCTTCTTTTCTTTGGCCCTTTCTATCAGTTCATGATAGTTATCATCCTCACTGGTATTACTATTATTGACAGGAGTACCAAAAATAAACTCCAAAGGGTTGCGATTTGACTTAATATTTTGAGGATAAGGTGCAATAATATCTAAAATCCTTTCCTCTACTAAAGAATTTGCTTTTTGTTTAACCTTTTCGATGTTTTCATTCTTTACCATTCTAACAGCAATCTCAACCAATTCCCTGACCATTGACTCTACATCTCGACCTACATATCCCACCTCTGTAAACTTTGTTACTTCCACTTTTATAAATGGTGCCTTGACCAGACGTGCCAGCCTCCTGGCGATTTCGGTTTTCCCAACCCCGGTAGGTCCAATTAATATAATATTCTTTGGTGTTATTTCCTCTTGCCATTCGGGGGAAAGCAAACTCCTGCGGTAACGATTCCGTAAAGCAACAGCCACGGTTTTTTTGGCTTCTTCTTGACCCACTATATACTTGTCAAGTTCATCAACAATTTGCTGGGGGGTTAATCTATCCACTTCCATTCCCCTTTCAATTAAAAGTTTCCACCACAATTTGATCGTTAGTGTAAATGCAAATAGAGGAAGCAATCAACAGGGCTTCTTTAACAATCTCTTCCGCACTTAAGTTGCTACATTTCATAAGTGCCCGCCCTGCAGCTAAGGCAAACCCTCCACCTGAGCCGATTGCTGCAATTTGGTCATCTGGTTCAATAATTTCCCCATTGCCGGATATAATTAATAATGAGTTTTCATCCGCAACTATTAAGAGTGCTTCAAGACGCCGTAAAACTCGATCTGAACGCCACTCTTTACCTAATTCAATAGCAGCCCTTTGCAAATTTCCCCTATACTCTTGTAATTTGCCTTCAAATTTTTCAAATAATGTTAAGGCATCTGATACAGAGCCTGCAAAACCTGCCAACACCTGATTGTTATATAATTTTCGAACTTTGCGGGCTTTCTGCTTCATAATCATATTATTACCAAAAGTAACTTGACCATCCCCCGCTATAGCAGTTTTTCCTTCTTTTCTTAAAGCGATGATTGTGGTTCCTTGCATAATTTTACCTCCTTAAGCCCTGGGGTGTGCATTTTGATAAACTTCCTTCAACCTAGAGCCGGTAACATGAGTATAAATCTGGGTGCTTGAAAGGCTTTTATGCCCCAGCAGTTCTTGGACTGCCCTCAAATCTGCTCCGCCTTCCAGCATATGAGTTGCAAAAGAGTGACGCAGCCAATGAGGTGATATTTTAAAATCCAAAGAAGCTTTAAGCACACACTTATCTATAATCTTTCCTACCCCTCGAGGAGACAAACGCTTGCCGGCATAATTTAAAAATAAAGCATCTGTAGTATTCTTTCCCTTTAAGTTTTTCCTGCTTACCTCAAGATATTTTTCCAGCCAATGTACACTAATCCTTCCTAAAGGGGCAAGTCTTTCCCTTCTGCCCTTACCTACAACTAAAACACTTCCTAAATCCAAGTTCAAATTATCTACGTCCAAAGAAATTAGTTCAGAAATTCTTAAACCAGATCCATATAAGGTTTCTAAAATCGCCCTGTTTCTCAAACCCAAATCTGTACTTACTTCAATTGTTTCCAAAATTAGTTGCAAATCGGGGTAATGCAAAAATCTTGGTAATTGCTGCCCTTTTTTAGGTGTATTAATATTTGTAAAAGGGTTGTATTCTATAATTTCTTTTTTGAGCAAAAAACGATAAAAACCTCTGATTGATGCTAATTTTCTGGCTACCGTGCTTTTAGATAAACCCTTTAAATGTAAATGCCCTAAATAATTTCTGATTTGCCAGTTTTCCAGATTTAAAAGAGAAATTTCTTGGTCTGTGTGTCCAAAAAAACTTAGAAACTCTTGTAAATCTGCTAGGTAAGCTTTAATTGTGTGGGTGGAATAGTTTTTTACAGTTTCTAAAAAAAGTTGATATTGGTTAAGCAATTCCTGGGAAGAATCAGCCATTCCCCCACCTTCCTTTTCTTTATTATTTATATGTTGCCACACTCAGGTAATAAGTTCAATATTAAACACAATTAATTCGTATAAAATTATCCAATGCTTCTAACGCTGTTTGAGAAATTCGCAGATTACGCTCTTTTCTGTTTTTAATCCTTTCTTGCAGCGGGGGAAATAAACCAAAATTTATATTCATAGGTTGAAAATTAGGAGTTAAAGTGTTAACCAAGTAATGATGCAAGGCTCCAATTGCTGTATTATGAGGGAAACTCAACAGTTCCTCACCCAAAACCAAATTCGCAGCGTTTAATCCAGCCACCAGACCACTTGCCGCGGATTCCAAATACCCTTCCACCCCAGTTAATTGCCCCGCAAAAAAAATACCCTTTGTGCATCTTAGTTGATTTGTTTCCGTCAAAAGCCTCGGTGCATTGATAAAACTATTCCGATGCATAACTCCATAACGAACAAACTCTGCTTTTTCAAGCCCAGGAATCAAGCTAAAAACCCTCTTTTGCTCTGACCAGGTCAGATTGGTTTGGAATCCTACTAAATTATATAGACGACCACTTTTATCATCTTGCCTTAACTGAATAACTGCATAGGGAGTTTTCCCCGTTTTTGGATCAGTTAAGCCAACAGGCTTTAACGGCCCAAAAGAAAGAGTTTTGAGACCCCTTAAAGCTAGCTCTTCAATGGGAATACAAGCCTCAAAAAATTTATTCTTTTCAAAATCTTTTTTGGGAAAAACCTCAGCATTAATTAACTCTTCATAAAAATTCTGGTATTCCTGCTCATTCATAGGACAATTTAAATAGGCGGCTTCACCTTTATTATAACGTGAAGCTTCAAAAACCTTTTTCATATTAACAGATTCTTTTGTAACAATCGGTGCTGCAGCATCAAAAAAATAAAAGTAGTCCTCCCCTGTTACTTTAACAATCGCCTCTTTTAATACACCTTCTGTTAGGGGGCCCGTAGCAATAATGACTGGCCTATGCCTAGGTATGTTTTTCAACTCCGCAGTAATTACCTTTACCAAGGGGTGAGTAGTCAGTGCTTTTGTAACACCCCTAGCAAACTCTTCCCTATCAACAGCTAATGCTCCTCCCGCAGGAACCTGGCTCTCTTCGGCAACCTTCATTATTAAAGAATCAAAACGTTTCAACTCTTCCTTCAGTAAGCCCGAGGCATTGTCAAGACTTGTGCTCTTTAAAGAATTACTACAGACTAACTCAGCAAATAAACCTGTTTTATGTGCAGGAGTCTGCTTAACCGGTCTCATTTCCCATAATTCTACCGGTATACCTTTTTTCACAACCTGCCAAGTCGCTTCCGCACCGGCAAGGCCCGCACCTGCAATCACTACTCCCTTCATCTCTATCACCTATTAACCTTGCTCTTTACTTAATTTAATTGAACTTTTATATTCGCAGCCTTCTTTTGAGCAAACCAATTGCAGTTCTTTTTTGTTCCATTTTTCTATTAGCATCGAATCACAATTGGGGCATCTCTCCAAGGTTGGCTTATGCCAGGAAACCCATTGACATTCGGGATAATTACTACATCCATAAAAGGCCCTACCCTTTTTTGATCTACGCAAAACTACCTCACCTTGACAGGTTGGGCAGGGGACACCAATAGTCTCCACGATTGGTCGGGTGTTTTTACATTCGGGAAACCCGGGACATGCTAAAAACTTTCCATATCTCCCCGTTTTAATAACCATATTACGTCCGCATTTTTCACATATTTCATCTGTTTCCTCATCCGCCAGATCGATTTCTCCTATTTCTTTTTCCGCTTTTTCCAAAAGGGTTGCAAAAGGTTCGTAGAAATCCTCCACTACCGTTTTCCAGTCCAATTCACCTTCTTCAATTTCGTCAAGCTTTTGTTCCATATCAGCTGTAAATGTAACTTCGATAATCTCAGTAAAAAATTCTTTAAGTAAATCCACTACAATTTGGCCTATTTCAGTTGGCATAAATACCTTACTTTCTCGAATCACATAGCCCCTATTTAATATATTATCAATAGTCGGGGCGTAAGTACTCGGGCGTCCAATTCCCAATTCCTCCAGAGTTCGCACCAAAGAGGCCTCTGAATAGCGGGGAGGAGGTTCAGTAAAATGTTGTTTCGGATCCAACCTATCCAGCTTCAACTTTTCTCCCTGCTCAAGCTTGGGTAAAATACCACTCTCTTCAGCTTCTTCTTCACTTCGCTCTTCCTGATATATTTTTAAAAATCCAGCAAATTTAATAATTGAGCCTGTTGCTCTGAACAGATACCTGTTGGCCTCTACCTCTATAGTAGTAACATCCATAATTGCCGGACTCATTTGGCTAGCAATAAACCTATCCCAAATCAATTTATATAACCTGTACTGATCTCGGGTAAGATGGTTTTTTACCGCCTGAGGGAACTTTTCCATGGAAGTGGGTCGGATAGCTTCGTGGGCATCCTGGCTTTTTTTGCCTTGGATATATTGCGGTGCCTTCTTAGGGGCAAAATTCGATCCAAATTCCGCAGTTATAAACTTTTTAGCCTCTGTCTGAGCAACATCCGCAACTCTTGTTGAATCAGTCCTTATATAAGTAATCAAGCCTTCCGTCCCAGCCTTTTTACCTAATTCAATTCCCTCATATAGTTGTTGTGCCAAACGCATAGTTTTTTTGGCTACAAAGCCTAATCGCTTGTATGCTTCCTGTTGTAAACTACTAGTGGTAAAAGGAGGAGAGGGGTTTCGCTTTTTTTCTCTTTTTTTAATATCAACAATTTCATAATTAGCATCTGCGAGACTGTCTAAAACCAGATCCATCTCTGTTTTATTATTTATCTCAATATTTTTGCCAAACTGATCTTTAACTAGTTTGGCTTTAAAGCTTATTTGTTCTCTGTTAATCAATTTTGCCATCAAACTCCAATATTCCTTGGGTTGGAAAGCTTGTATTTCTGCTTCTCTTTCAACTATCAGCCTGACCGCTACCGACTGCACCCTTCCCGCACTCAGACCTTTTCTAACTTTTGCCCACAAAAGGGGGCTTAATTTATATCCCAGAAGTCTATCCAGAACACGTCTGGCCTGTTGAGCATTCACTCTGTTTTCATCAACCTGTCTTGGACTTTTTATAGCTTCCTGCACCGCTTTTTTAGTTATTTCATTAAATTCAATGCGGCACTTTTCATGTTGATCTATACCCAAACTATGTTGTAAATGCCAAGCAATAGCTTCACCTTCCCTGTCCGGATCTGGTGCCAACAAAATTCGATCACTTTTTTTTGCAAGGGCTCGCAACTCTTTAAGCAAGTCCCCTTTGCCTCTGATAGTGATATATTTAGGTTCAAAATTCTGCTTTACATCAACACCCAACTGGCTTTTTGGCAAATCTCTAATATGTCCCATAGATGATGTAACCGTGTAGTTTTTACTGCCCAAAAAGTTGGTAATAGTTTTTGCCTTCGCCGGCGATTCCACAATTATTAATACCAAAAAATTCACCTCATAATTAAATACTATTTCCCTGTACTATTTTTATCAAAGTTAATTTCTTTAAATCATATCTAAAAATTTTTTTTGACAAATTGCTTTCCAACACGTTGTTCCACTACACCCTGAAGTTCGAGTAAGGTTAAAATTGTTTGTACTTTGCTAGGGGGCCAGCCCGTTTCCCTAGCTATTTCCTCCACCCGTAGGGGGGTAAAACTAAGAGTTTCATAGATCAAGTCCTCATCCGGTGTAAGGTTTTTAAAAAAATTTTCGGGTTGAGCAGGGGTAAGATTATTCGCAAAGCCATATTCCTCCAGAATATCTCCTGCCTGACTTACTAATTTAGCACCTTGTTTAATTAAATTATTTGTACCCTCACTATTTGGACTGGTAATTGGCCCAGGAACTGCAAAGACATCCTTCCCCGCCTCCATAGCAAAATCGGCTGTAATTAACGCACCGGATTTAATCGCAGCCTCAACCACTAATACTCCCAATGATAAACCAGCGATAATTCTATTGCGTGCAGGAAAGTTAGCTGCCAGGGGAGGTGTGCCAAGGGGATATTCAGTCAATAAAACTCCAGTTGATTTAATTTCATCCGCCAATTTCGCATTTTCTCTTGGGTAGGTTATGTCTAACCCTGAACCTAATACTGCGATTGTTTTCCCCTTTACATCCAGACAACCTTTATGAGCATAGCTGTCAACACCTCTGGCCATACCGCTAATTATCGTAAAACCTGCTTTAGCCAGCTCTCTTCCAAACTTTTCAGCAACTTTTTCTCCATAAACTGTAGTCCTTCTTGAACCAACAATACCTATCATAAACTCTTCTTCCATATCCAAGCTACCTTGGTAATATAGCACCAAGGGCGGATCGTAAATCTGTTTAAGACTCGTGGGATACTTACTGTCTAATAGGGTCAATATACCTATATTTTCCTTGTAGAGCCTTCCCATTAAGTCTTTTGAATCGCCGGCATCCTTAATTCTAAAAAAACTATCAATAAAATTAGCTGGCAAATCTACAAATTGCTCCAATTCCTTCCGAGTTGCACCCCAAAGCCCTTTAAAGCTCTTAAAATGTTTAAGCAGAAAATCAACAGTTTTTAAACGTAGACCGGGAATCTGACTTAAACTTATTAAATATGCTCTTTCGTCATCAATTTCTTCTGCTACAAATCCTTTAAAGCTCTCCTGCATAGTTTTTCCCCTCTTGCTTCACAAATAATTAACACTCACCCAGTAAATAAAAAAGGGGAATCATCCCCTCTTGAAACTTAAAACATCTGAATATTTAATGCCAAGAGCACTGAGAATCAAAGCCAAAGCAAAAAGCTGCAAAAACATTCCTATAAATGCATATAGATAAAACATATTAATGCTCCTTTCATGCTGTTATATAATTAAACCTTATCCATATTATAGCAGATATTTTCAAGTTTACCAGTAAATTTTCAATAAAACTGTCAGGAAACTGCCAATATTCGATAAGATACACATTCTTTGCGAGGCTTCCTTATTCACTTAACATAAATTTAAACCCCAATATCCCTTTATATACTATCATAATAGCAAACTAAGCACAAAAAATAAAACGCCTGTCAACCTCAAACAATCCAAGGTGCAGACGCTTTTCTTTAATATAAGTATACAAGTCGGTTGCTGGTCTAACTTTTAAATTTTACTACCAATGCTTGTAGCCGTAAGGCTAATCTTTCTAAATCCTCGCTGGCCCTTGTAATTTCTACCATTGATGCGGTTTCTTCCTCTACTGATGCGGAAACTTGTTCTGTTGCAGCGGAATTTTGTTCTGCAATAACTGCCAACACCTTTAATATATTGAGAATTTCATCTTTTACTATTTCCATCTCTTTCATTGAAAGATTTAATATGTCACTGTTGTTTTGATTAACTAAAGTGCTCTTTTCAATATATTGGTAAACTGAACGATTCTTTTCTATTGCATTTTTTAATTCCTTTAACGCATTTAAACCATTATTTATTGTATTGACAGTGTTTTGGGAACTTACTGTAAGCCCTCCCAAGTTATTATCAATAGCTTTAGTTGAAGAGTTAGATTCCTCAGCTAATTTACGTATTTCATCAGCCACTATAGCAAAACCCCGGCCTGCATCCCCGGCCCGGGCAGCTTCAATAGCTGCATTTAGTGCAAGTAGATTAGTTTGCTCAGCAATAGAAGCAATCATTTTGCTGGATTCACTTATCTTTTTAGTATTTTCAGCGGTTTGATAAATACTAGCTTGAACTTCCAGCATGGCTTGATCTGTTATTTGATAAATATGAGTTAGTTGTTCTGTTTCTTCCATGCCTTTTTGAATATTGTTAAACACCTCAAGAGATGAAGCCTTTAATTCTTCCATTAAAAAAAGATTTTTTTCTATTTGCTCACCCAGAAGTGCCGCTTTCACAGATCCATTTTCAATTTTATGGCTTTGCTCAATTGCACCAGCAGCTATATCCTCAGTAGTCTTTGCAATTTCCTCCGCAGCCCTGGTATTTTCGCGAGATGTGTCAGCTAACCCCACGGAAGAGCTTGTAACCTCCTCGGATGCCTTTTTTACATCCCCTATAATACCTTTTAAGTTTTCCATCATTTTATTAAAGGATCTTGCAAGCAAAGCAATTTCATCATTGCCCTTTCTATTATATTCAACTGTTAAATTACCACCCTCTGCCTCTTGAATTGTTTTTTGCAATTCTGTAACCGGTTTAATAATGCTAAACCTAAAAAATATAAAAATTGCAAGCAATAAAAACAATGCAATGGATGAAGAAATTACAAACAATATATTTTGCATCTTTAAGGTATATCCTAAAATCGCACTGCGATCTATTACGGACTTTATATATCCGGCAACACTGCCACTATAGTCGTAATAAGGAATTAGCAGCACACTTTTTTGTTTGTTTTCAGATACTAATGTTACCATCTCGCCAGATTTTATTTTTTCCAAATAGGGCATCTCTATTAACCATTCATCTTGTTCAGCAGTAGAGGCAATAAAATCTTGTTTGTCCTTGCTTTCAAGCCATGAAACAGATTCCCCATTAAGGGTATAGATAAAATAATCTCCGCCATATCTTTCTTTGAGGGTACCTAGAAATGAATTGCTAAACTCACTGCCATATTCCACTGAACCTGTATGCTGCCCCTCATGAAACATTGGGACAACAACTCGAAAGCCATATCCACCCCTGCCCTCTTCCAAGCCCTCAACAATTTGCAGTTTTTCGTTAGCTTCATTAACTGTAAATCTAAAGTCGTACAAACTGTCTCCGTAGCTCTCCGGCATATGCAATCTTAAAAATGTCGTTGAATCAGGCAAGTGAAATTGAATTTGTGCTACTTCATTTTTCAAGGTTTCATAGACAGGAATAAGTTCCAACGCCAATTGTTCCCGATCGCGATTTGCAAATAATTCCTGAATTCTTAAGTTGTTAGCAACTGTTTGAACCGACATGCGAGCACTATCTAACTGTGCTTTCATTTGGGTATTTACAGTTTGATATAAAAGATAATTATAATCCTTTTCGGTGGATCTAATCATGTTACCTATGTAGTAGTTTACCGTTAGGGATAAAACCAACAAACCAGCAATTATACCAATACCCACCCCACTGAGTATCTTTGTGGTTAATTTTACCTTCATTTGACTTGTTCCTTTCTTATTATGCTTAGGATCTATTTAAATTTACCACCCTAAACAAACCTTTAATTGTTTTATACCTAAAATAGTAGTAATTTGTCACAACTCCTTCATCATTTAGGCTGGAAATTCTCATCATATAAGGCAAAATTACTCTACTTATGTACACCGTAACCATTTTGAAGCCTCCCAATATATTTGTCAAGGAAAGTATATCCAACCCTTAAATGACTCTTCTGTTTTGCCGAAAAAACAGTTACTGTTTTTGGGCAAAACGAGGAGCAATTTCTGATTGACAATTATAATGGCAGTGTTTTGTTAAGCATCTCTGTCCCACAGCCTATATTGCAATGCTTCTGCTACATGCTCTTTTTGAATCTGTTCTTTGCCATCTAAATCGGCAATGGTTCTGGATATTTTTAAAATTCTATCATGGGCACGCATGCTTAGTTTAAACTGTTGGTAAGCTATATGTAGTAGATCCACCCCTTCGGAATTAATTTTACAAAACTTTTTAATTAAACCGCCTTGAATTTGAGCGTTATAAAAAAGATTATGTTTGTTCAGGCGTTCTTCTTGAATTCTTCTGGCCATTGTGACTCTATCACGAATAAATTTAGAGTCCTCCCCATAATCCTCTCCTTGAACTTCAGCCAGGGTAAGCCTGGGAACTTCTATTTGGAGATCAATTCTATCAAGTAATGGACCTGATAACCTACTTTTGTACTTTTGAATTTGAAAAGGGGTACAAGTACAAACTCTCTCTCTATCTCCCGCGAAGCCGCAGGGGCACGGATTTGCTGTGGCTACAAGCATAAAGTCTGCAGGAAAATTATAAGATGCCTGTACTCTTGTTACAGTTACTTGTCTGTCTTCAAGAGGTTGCCTTAAGGCTTCCAAGATATCTCTACGAAATTCTAATAATTCATCTAAAAAAAGCACCCCGTAAGTTGCTAAACTTATTTCTCCCGGACGTGGGTTTCTTCCCCCACCAATTACGCTTGCAGTAGAAGCTGTATGATGAGGAGTTCTAAATGGTCTTTCTGTAATAAAGGGTTGCTCCGGACTTAAAAGCCCCGCTACACTATAAATTTGACTGACTTTTAGTGTCTCACTTAGGTTCATGGGAGGTAATATGCCGGGTAGACTTTTTGCCAATAAGGTTTTGCCAGACCCCGGAGGCCCAATTAATAGCACATTATGCCCTCCCGCCGCAGCTATTTCCAAACCTCTCTTTACACTTGCCTGCCCGCGTATTTGGTTGAAATTGAAAATTATATCTTTTTGATTTTTAAAAAGTTCATTAATATCTACCTGAAAGGCTTCGAGAAATAAGGTCCCTTCTAAAAAACTCACTGTCTCTAATAAATCTTTAACGGGAATTATTTGTTTATGTTTGGTTAGGGCTGCTTCAAAGGCATTTTCCTTAGGTACTATAAAGGCATCTTTTTGATGAATTGAGTTCATTAAAGCAGACGACATAGAAAGGACACCGGGCACCCCTCTTAACTCACCCTTAAGAGACAGTTCCCCAGTAAAAAAACAATCCTTCCAGTTTTTTGTTTTTATTTGTCCGCTGCTAGCCAAAATACCGATAGCTATGGGCAGGTCAAAACCAGGGCCCTCTTTTTTTAAATCTGCGGGAGCCAGGTTAATTGTAATTCGTTTATTAGGAAATTGAAATCCGGCATTTTTAATGGCTGTTCGCACTCTTTCCCTCGATTCTCTTACGGAAGCATCCGGTAGCCCAACCAGATCAAAAGAGGGTAAGCCTTGAGACACATCAACTTCTACTTGAATCTCCAAAGCATCCATGCCCTGTAAGGAAAGAGATTTTATTATAGATAGCACTAGACCACCTCTGTTATCAATTTAACATTGACTAAAAAGCATTTTTAATTACTTCTATTTCAATAGACTTTTCCCCTTCCACCAAGATAGAAACTACATCAAATCTAAGATCAAAAGTCCCTGGTCTTGTTTCTTGCAAATAATGAAGAGCAACTTTTCTAATTCTTTGCTGTTTAACCTTAGTAACGCTTTCAAAGGGCATACCATAATTCGTATTCCTCCTGGTTTTAACTTCTACAAATACCAATTCCTTTTTATCTTGGGCTATAATATCTATTTCACCAAAATTGCATCGATAATTTCGTAATAGGATCTGGTAGCCTTGCTTTTCTAAGTAGTCAACTGCAATGTCTTCCCCCATCTTTCCTAAAGCTTGACGACCAGACATTATTATTCACCTCCTTATAAAATCCAAGAGATCTAATTTACTTGAAAAGAAATTCGGCCCGCCCCAAGGCAGGCCGAATTGTAAGTTTGCTCCAAATCGAATGTTTTGACGCTTATTTTGTATAAAGCACTCCTTAAAATGGAAAGAAAGTTTGTGCGACATTTAAAGCCATATTTATTAAGGGTGTAGAATAAAGACCTAAGAAGGTAACGCCAACACCACAAATAATTAAAGCTAATTTTAAGCTGCCGGAGATACAAATAGGCTTGGAATTTTCCTTAGGTGCTCCAAAATACATGGCTTTGATCACAATCAAATAGTAATAGACTGAAACCATACTCATACCAATACCTAAAAAGGCTAGCCAAATTAATCCTTGATCAATGATCGCTGTGAAAAGATAGAATTTACCTACAAAGCCAGCAAAAGGAGGTATTCCGGCCAAAGAAAGTAAAGAAGCCAGCATAATCGCTGCAAGTAGCGGTGAAGTCTGTGCAAGCCCACTATAATCTTTAATTTCATCACTGCCCGTAGTATTTCTGACCGCAATAGCAACACCGAAGGCCCCTACATTAGAAAAAACATAGATGAAAGAATAAAACAGTAAAGCTGCAACCCCCAATGAAGTAAAAGCTATTAATCCAAAGAGAATATATCCCGCTTGAGCAATACTTGAAAAAGCCAGCATTCTTTTTATATTCGTTTGAGGAATAGCAATAAAGTTACCTATTACCACTGTCAAGGAAGCCAAGACAATTACTATACCACTCCAAAAGGGCTCCATTCCCGGCAAAGCAATCATAAAAACTCTTACAAAAGCGGCCAGGCCTGCTGCCTTGGAGGCAACCGCCAAAAAGGCTGTTGTTGGTGTCGGTGCACCTTCATAAATATCAGGGGACCACATGTGGAAAGGTACAGCCGAAACTTTAAATCCAAAGCCTGCTATCAAGAAAACCATGCCCAATAATAACAAAGGAGTTACACCGGTTTTAGTTATTTGAGCGGCTATCTCGCTAATTACTGTGGTTTGCGTAATACCAAAAACCAAGCTCAAACCATAAAGCAAAACGGCTGAGGACATGGCACCCA
>CAZCQT010000023.1:0-13014 GCA_964500905.1 uncultured Moorellales bacterium | reverse complement strand
GAACCTTTATCGCTTTAACAGAATTACTTGCCTCTTGTGCTTCACCAGCCATGGTTAGTGTTGTTGCGTTTATCTCCTCAGTAGAGGCTGATACTTGTTCCGTTGTAGAACTTAAATCCTGAGAGCCGATGAAAATATGGCCAACAGAATCATTGATCATCTCCATTCTAGAAGATACCTCCTGAGTTGCAGCTGACAACTCCTCACTGGTTGCACTGATGTCATTGGTATCATCAATAATTTCAGTTACAAGATTTTTTACATTATTATTGGCCTGATTTAATGCCTTTGCTAATTGCCCCATTTCATCCCTAGATTTTATTATTATTGACCTCGTCAAGTCCCCTTCGCCTAATGCCCCGGCAAACTCAACAACCTTGTTTAAATCATCAGCAATCCTTTTAGCCAAAAGAAGCCCTAACAAAATCGCTACAAATAGGCCTAAAATGCTGATTGCTAACATAACATAAAACGCTTTTTCAAAAAGTTTCTCATTGAAAGCATTTTTTTCGCTTCCGTCCTGAATAGCATAATCGATTAATAAATCCAAATTATGCGTTAGTTTGTCCCTCGCAATTGCTGCATTTCTATTTGAAATATTGGCGGAGTCAAAATTTCCCGCCTCTACAAAATCTAAAATGCCATCACAAACTGCCCTAAATTCAGCTAAATCTACCTGAATCTTTTCCATAATGGAGCCTTTTTCCCCATCCAATCCATACTTTACATACTCTGCTAAGATGGTATCATTTTGTTTTCTAAAATCTGCTATAATCTCTTGGGTTGCTTTTAACTGGCTGCGGTCTTTCGACTCTACCAAATTAATTATCTCCAAACGAATATGCAAAGTATTAACATTAATAAGCTGAAGGTTTTTCAAAGCCATAAAGTTTTCTTCATATAATTGCTCTGCATTTTCATGGATTTGATTCATATTCAAGGTCCCTACTAACCCTACGGCTCCTATAAACAGGGCTACTAAAACAAAAGCAGAAACTAATTTTTGTCTGATTCTAAGATTATTAAACCAATTCAAATTATATCCCCCATCCCAATTAGTAATTATTACTATAATGCCATAGCCTGCAAATTTATTGCATTGCCTAAAGGCAAATTGGGATTTAAAATTATGCTTATTAAATCAATATAAAATATAATAATCTTATTGTTCATTTTACAAAAATAGTAGCGTGAATAAAGTAAGAAATATCTGAAGGAAAAAACGATTAATGCTATTATTGATAGGAATAAACAGCTTAAGCAGGGTGATTAAATAGAAGAAATTATATGCTGATTTGTTTTTATTTTTCAGTAAGCAATAATTTAATAAAAATACCAACCAAATCAGGATCAAATTTTATTCCGGCATTATTTCTAATTTGCTGGATAGCTTCCTCGGAGCTCTTAGCTTGAGCCTTATCAGGAGCATGAATCATCTGCTCATAAGAGCCTACAATGTGTATAATACGTGCCATTAAGGGAATATTTTTCCCCTTTAGACCTTTTGGAAAGCCTGATCCATCCCAGTTTTCATGATGGGCCAGCACTATATCGGCTAATTCCAATGTATCATCAAAATATGCCAATATCCTGTAGCTTACTAATGGATGAGCTTCAAAAGCCTTGTATTCTGATGGCTTTAACAATTGCCCCCTCCCTAAGAGATTGGGCTCTAAAATAACCTTGCCAATATTATGAAGCTTTGCCGCCCTCACAAGCTTCCGAAGATCCCTTTGAGAAAAATTTAATGCAATCCCAATTTTTTGCGACATTTCGCTTACATATGTGGCATGTTGACTTTCTCTCTCACAATTTGTAAAAAATAAATTTATAATAGCCTCCAGCTCATCGCTTTGTTTATTGCTTTTTTCAAGAGTTTTTGAATAATACATTTTGGTTTCCGCTTTATTTAAAGTCCTGATCATATCAAAGTTTTCATGAGTTTTACTGTCACAGCCTATGGAAATGCTAATTTCTATTGCATAACCTCTGATTGCAGAAACTCTTGTTTTTATTCTTTCGGCAATACTTTCTGCATCATTTAATGCTGTTTTAGGCAGCAATATTACAAACTCATCCCCACCCCAGCGAGCAATAATATCATCTGAGCGACATTCAACCTGCATAATACCGGCAATTTCCTTTAACATTTTGTCACCATAGCTATGACCGAAAATATCATTAATTAATTTTAGTCCATTAACATCGCCCATTAAAATAGAAATAGGTAGATTTCGAGTTACATCCAAACGATACAATTCCTCTTCAAAATAACGCCTATTATATAAACCTGTTAAATAATCATGATAGCTTAAGTATTCAATTTTAGTTCTTTCTTCCTTTTTCTCGCTTATATCCCTAAAAACAAGTACAACCCCTACCATCTGTCCCTTTTCATCTAAAATAGGGGAGGCATTATCCTCTATAAAATATTCAGTGCCATTTTTCGAGGTTAAAATAGCGTAGTTATCCAGCTTTTGACCCTTGCCGCTTAAAAACACTTTTTCGATGGAATCATTAACAACGGCATCTTCCTGCTCTCCTGACAAAAGAAAAACTTTCTTGTAATTTACCCCCAAAGCTTCCTCAAAAGTCCAACCGGTTAATCTACATGCTTCGGGGTTTAAAAACTCTACCTGCCTCTTAATACCGATCACCATTATTGCGTCGCCGATAGATAATAATGTTTGATGACACTTTTTCCCTTCACAGGAAAGCCTCATCGCAAAATTATTGAAACGCAAAGCATTCAACTCTTTATTCATAGGCATACCTACATTAGAAGCACCAGTTTCGCTATAATTCATTTTCGTGCTGCCCCCCAGTTTTGCATGCAAATTATTTAGAATCGACATTATCATATTAATTATCAGTTTAAGGGAATGACCCTTAAAAGTCAATCATCGCTATAATTTACGGCATAATTGTACTGAGGTGGTTAATTTGTACGAAAGAATTCGCACTCTACGAGAAGACAAAAAACTTACCCAAGCTCAAATGGCTAAGCTGTTAAATATACATCAAACAACTTATTCCGATTATGAGCTGGGTTATCTGAATATTCCTGTACCTACCCTTGATAAAATTGCCTGCCTTTTTGAAACCAGCATAGACTACCTTGTAAACAGAACAGATGAAAAGGAGCCCTATCCTATTAAAAAGGCAGGAAAATCAAACAAAAGGCCTACCCCAAAGACCGGTGATTAATTAAGCTCATCAATTGTCAGCATAAAGCTTGGTACAAAAACCTTTAAAAAATATTCAACTTCCGGCGGGGGGTTTGCTTGTAGTTCCTTTTCAATTACTTGTTTTGCCTTGCTGAACTCCCCATTGCCGCTTTTTAATTCTTCCAGACATTTTAAATAAGCACAAATTTTATCTGCGGCTTTAACTAATTGCCAAAGCTCCGCATCTTTTTCATCAGCCAAAAAATAATTTTTGTAAGACCGTTTGAACTCGGAGGGCAACAATTCAAGTAGCTTTTCTTTAGCTACCTTTTCAATTGATTGATAAGCCAATTGAATTTCCGGATTAAAATATTTTATTGGAGTTGCTAAATCTCCGGTGATTACCTCGCCAGCATCGTGAAAAACTGCCAAGGCCAGTACCTTATCCTGATCCACTTGCCCTCCGAAAAACTCATTTTTAATAATTGCCAAACCATGAGCCACCATCGCAACCTGCAGACTATGCTCTTGAATGTTCTCTGTCAAGGTATTTCTCATTAAACCCCAACGATTAATAAGTTTCATTCTGGCTAAATAAGCAAAAAAATGGCTGGTCGGTTGTTCCTCCATTAATATAACCCCTTCTCTACAAAAGCTTCATAAGTAATCTTTTCGGAAATCATGTCTTTCTCCCTCAGCCACTCCAAAACCCCGGCTATTTCTTCCGGATTAGGCAGCTTTGGCAAAGGAAAATTCGGAACCCTGTATTGTGCTACCATTGGCTCAGGAATACTAATATTAGAAATCATCAGCTCTTTATAATTTTGCGGAGCCTTATTAATCTCTTTGATAGTTTCTGCATACACTTGATAAAATTTTACCAGAGTTGATTTTTTATTTATTAAAGTTTTATCAGTCATCACCAACACTGCCTGGGAAAAATCATGGCCCAAATCATCTGCAATTACCCTGCATCCATTAAGCTCGGCAAACTCCGCCAAGGGATCGGGCAAATTCGCGGCAGCAATTTTGTTGTTTAGCAACATCTCTAAACGAACAGGAATTTTTGGTATAGCAATTTTTTCTACATCCTTTGGGTTAATTCCTGCCTCTTTTAAAATTCCGTCGGATACATATTCAATTACCGAATTAAAAGAAATACCCAGCTCCTTACCCACCAGTTCATCTAGGGTCTTTATTTTGCTTTGCTTAGGTACTATAATAGCAAAACGTCTCATAGTATCCGTTGCTTCAAGTGTCACGGAAGTTACCTTTAAATCTGTACTAGAATCCTTCAAGAGGGCCGCCACAATCAGGTCGGTCATCATGCCGTCAATTTGTCCGGATTGAATAGCAGTCTGACTTTCAATCGCACTTTGAAAAGGTATTAATTCCACCCTTAAGCCCTCTTGGGCAAAATAGCCCTTTTCATTGGCAACTACCATAGGTAAAATATCCTCTAAGGAAAGAACGCCTAATTTCAAGCTTTCAAATTCACTGCTGCTTTTTTCGCTCTTATTATTACAACCAGATAGAACCAGCAGAGCAAAACACAGAAGCAAAATTAAAAACATTACTTTTTTTGAACTCATAATCAATCCCCCTTTATTAAAATGAATCTAAGTTCATTTCTTGTTAAAATTTTAACCTCAAAAGAAAAATAAATCAATAGTTTTCCGAAAAACGTTAACTAAAGCTTCTAAACATATGTTAAACTATCAAAAAGGGGTGTTTACACATTGAATTTTAAGGCTTGGCTTCTGGCCATCAGACCAAAAACGCTACCTGCCGCTTCTGGACCGGTGTTAGTTGGTTCTGCTATAGCCCTAGGAAACAACTTATTCAGTTTTTGGCCGGCACTTGCAGCTTTATCAGCAGCCCTGCTGCTTCAAATAGGCTCCAATTTGGCTAATGATGTATTTGATTATAAAAAAGGAACCGATATAAAGGAAAGAACGGGACCATTAAGAGTGACTCAAGCGGGACTTTTAACACCAAAGCAGGTATTTAAGGGAATGGGCCTCACCTTTTTCATCGCCTTTCTGATAGGTCTTTACTTGATTAAAATTGGAGGATGGCCCATTTTGCTAATTGGTGTTTTAGCAATCATCTCAGCCATTTTATATACGGGAGGACCCTATCCTATTGGCTATAACGGCCTTGGAGAAATTTTTGTATTTATTTTTTTTGGGCCTGTAGCCGTTTGCGGCACCTATTATGTACAAACCCTAAGTCTCAGCCCTCATGTATGGCTAGCCTCCATACCTGTCGGGTTTTTAACTATGGCAATTTTAGTAGTCAATAATTTGAGAGATATAGAAACTGATGCAAAGACCGGAAAAAGAACATTGGCTGTAAGGTTGGGGAAAAGCTCTACCCAAAAGGAATACTTAATATTCCTATTTGTTGCTTTTATAATCCCCGTCTTGACTGTGTTGTTTAGATTTTATTCTGCTTGGTTATTAATGCCCTTCCTGGCTACGCCCCTTGTCGTTTCTTTAGCTAAGGAGATTTACTCCAAGGAGGGAGCATATTTAAATAAAACTCTGGCTAAAACAGCTCAGCTAGAGTTAATTTACAGCATACTTTATTCGGCTGGTTATTTATTAAACAATTTATTTGCTTAAGGTTTTCCAAAAACAAACCTTTTTCTCCAAACCATCAATCAACAAATAAAGCATAAAGCCCATTAAAGACATAGCAATGATACCTGCAAACATATCAATATAAGCCATCCTAGACAAGGAGTCCATTATGTAGTAGCCAATCCCCTGACGTGTGGCATAAGTTTCAGTTAAAAATAAAATAGCCATGGCAGTCCCCAGCCCCAAACGCAAGGAGGTCAAAATTTCCGGTAAGGTACCGGGAAAATAAACATGTGCATATAAATTCCTGCCTGTAGCCCCCAAAGATTGAACAGACAAAACGTATTCCTTTTCCAAGTTTCTGGCAGCATCTCTGGTTGTCACCAGTATTTGAAAAAAAACAATCAAGGTGATTAATAAAATCTTGGATAGATCGCCAATTCCCAGCAATACAAAAAAGATAGGCATAAAAACTACCTTAGGTATTGGATAGGTAAGATAAATAATTGGGGCTATATAGGCGTCTAAATTTTTATTTTTACCCAATAATAATCCCAAAGGCACTGCCAAGAGCAAGGCAATGACCAAGCTGATAACAACCCTGTAAAGGCTTACTACCATATGTATTAGCAAATCATTTTTTAATCCTTTTAGGAACCCCACAAAAGCAAGGTCGGGAGCCGGCAGGGCATTATGATCAACAGCCAAGGCCAAAACCCACCAGCCAACAACTAAAACAAAAATGGCTAGTAAATATTTCCCCAAGCTTTTGAAGCCTTTTCTGAAAATTGCCATTTAGCTCACCCCGTGTAAACTGTTTCTGATATAATTAACTAATTCTGAAAACTCCGGAGTCTCTCTTGTGCCTTTTTCGGATGCTGCTTTGTTACTTAATTTTTCCTTAACCGTACCCGGCAAAGAAGTCATTAGGAAAATCTCTTGCCCAAGGTATACCGCCTCTTCAATATTATGAGTAACCAATAAGATAGTCAGCTTTGTTTCTTGCCATATCTCCAATAGTAGTTGTTGCATTTCTTCCCTTGTAAGGGCGTCCAGCGAAGAAAAAGGTTCATCCATTAATAATAACTGAGGTTCTAAAACCAAGGATCTTGCTATGGCGATTCTTTGCCTTTGCCCACCGCTTAACTGGCTGGGGTATCGTTTTGCCAGACGATAAAGTCCAAGCTGCTCTAAAACCCGCCTTGCCTTATCCGCCATTGCATTTTGAGGAATTTTTTTAATTTTCAAGCCAAGGATTACATTTTCCCACACAGTTTTCCAAGGAAGCAACCCGTAGTCCTGTAAAATTAAAGCGGTATAAGGGTAGCAAGCCGGTGTATTATGATCTATTAAAACTGTCCCCTGAAACTCTTTTTTTAAACCTGCAATAATATTTAACAAGGTGCTTTTTCCACAACCGGAAGGCCCAATTAAAACCCCAATCTTACCTTTAGCCAAATTTAAACTGATATTTTTTAAGATTTGCGTTTTTGTATCACCTTCACCATAATCAGCACTTAGGGATGCTATCTCCAAAAAATCTTTACTCATGTTTCCCCAATCCCCTTAAATTATAATTCAAGAGTGTTTCAAAGGATTTTTCCAGATCCTCCGGTTGCCCCTCTCTAAGCCAGCTGATTATTACCTGCCTGAAGGTTCCCACAAAAGCACAAGCACTAATCATTGTATCCTGCCCAGGAATCAAACCTTGTTCCATAAGTTCATCCAGGTCAATCTTCGCCAAACGAACTAATTCCTTCTCAATGTTTACTAATTTGAGATTTAAAATTTTAGAAATCCCCGGTGCCTGAATCAACAAAATCTTTGCCAGTTGCTTTTCCCTGGCAAACAGACCGATACAGACAAGCATGCTGGCCTGAAGCTTCTCAAACACAGAAGAATATTTGCTCCTTTCCAGCCGGATTTCAGCAATCAGCTTTTCATACATCTCATCGGCAATGCTTTCAACCAGCTTGTCTTTATTGGTAAAGTACAGATAAAAGGTACCCGTGGCGATACCGGCCTTTTCTGCCAAGCCTTTGACAGATACTTTTTGATACCCTTCTTCGGCCAGCATTTCTTTTCCGGCCTGTAAAATACTGTTTCTTCTTTGTTGTTGTTTTGCTTCCACCTTATCAGTTTTTCTGTAAACCATGACTCCTCCTAAAAAATGAATCTATGTTCAAATTATGAAGGATGGGAAAGGCTTTGTCAATTGTTTTAAGGTTAAGACTAAAAACTGAAAGCCCGAAGCACTTTTGAATGCATTGCTTTCCAATCGAAATCCTTCGCTATGCTCAGAATAGGTGAACCAAATCCTTCCAACGGCCTTTCCCTGCCTCCTTTGCTACGCAATAAAAAACTTCCCGAATTCGGGAAGTTGATTGTCTTATTAAATTGAGTAAATCTATAAGCCGAGTTCTGTCTTGGATGATCATCTATCTAGGACAGTTGTTACCAACTGCCTCCAGCGACCTACCCGGGAACTGAACGGGCCATTCTTGTGTTCCTCTATTCGGTCTTGCTCCAAGTGGGGTTTACCTAGCCAAACCAGTCACCTGGTTGCTGGTGAGCCCTTACCTCACCTTTTCACCCTTACCTGGCACTCAGCAAAGCATTTACACCACAATAACAAATAAATTAAAAAACATTCTCTGTAGCTTGAGCGTAAATCCTTGGCTGAGTGCCAGGCGGTATATCTCTGTGGCACTTTCCTTAGGGTTGCCCCCACTGGGTGTTACCCAGCACTTTGCCCTGCGGAGCTCGGACTTTCCTCAGATACCACCTTTCGGATCAGTATCCGCGATCATCTGATTTACTCAATCAATTTTTCTGTTTTGCTATTAATAATTTTAACATGGCCGGATTATATAGTCAAATCGGGTAATTTTAAAAAAATCGAAGTTATTTTGTAAGGAGTGGAAAAACATTTTCAAAGGCCTCCCCAGTACTTAGTGAGTCTGGAAAACCTTTGCAAAAAAAGTACCCCACGGATGTGGGGTTAAAAGGGATTGTGGGAGGTCTAAAATGTTTCCTCAACTGAAGTATACCAAAACCCACAAATCCTTAAAATCCGACAATAGTCACGTTTTCTAATGGGACCAGTCCCAATTTTCGAAAAAATACACCAAAATTCTTCAAATAATTTGCCTTTTCATGGCTTCAACGACGGCCTCTGTGCGACAGCCTACCTCAAGTTTACGAAAAATATTAGTGACATGATTTTTAACAGTCTTTTCGCTTATAAACAAAGATTCCGCTATTTGCCGATTAGTAGTTCCTTTAGCCATTAAATCCATGATTTCTTTTTCTCTTTCAGTCAATAAAGGATTTCTTTCACCTTCCACAATTTTAGACATTCGGTTAAACTGATTCAAAACGGTTCCTGCAATTTTAGGATCCAAAGGCACTCTTCCCATTACTGCATCTTTAATAGATTGAATCAACATATTGGGTTCTACATCTTTTAACAAATAACCATTTGCCCCTGCCCTGACTACCTCTAAGACTTGTCTTTCTTCTTCACAAACGGTCAATATTATTATTTGCGTTTCTGGGAACTCTATTTTTAATCTTTCACAGGCAACTATGCCATTCATTTTTGGTAAATTAATATCCATTAAAATAACTTGGGGACGCAAGGCTTCAGCCATAATAATACTGGTTTCTCCATCCCCCGCTTCCCCCACAACCTCAATGGAATCATCAAGGGAAAGTATTTTTATCAACCCTTCTCGTAACAGAGGGTGATCATCAACAACCATAACGGTAATTTTGCTCATCTCCGCTCCTCCTCCAGTGGAATTTTAACATTAATAATTGTGCCCTCTTTAGGGTTACTATTAATTTTAAAGCTTCCTTTCAAAAAGCTGACCCATTCATTCATTCCCTTTAATCCAAAGCATTCACTATCAAGAGGTTCATCTACATCGAAGCCAATTCCGTTATCTCTAATTGAAAAAGTTAGAGCCAGCGAAGTGGTTTCAATAATAATTTCCACTTGAGTAGCTTGAGCATGCTTTGTAACATTATTTAATGCTTCCTGAATAATCCTAAAAACTGCCACTTCCATTGCTGAATTGAAGGCCCGTTGATCGCCTATAATTGCAATCTCAACGGGAATTTTATTTTTTATCTCAAAGTCCAGTGCATAACTTTCGATGGCTGTTATCAAACCAAATTCATCAAGATTCATCGGTCTTAAATCAAAAATGATTTTTCTTATTTCCTCAAGATTGGCTCTGGCGAAAATTTTTAAATTGGTTAACTCCGTTTTTAATTCTTCAGGTTTTTTATCTATCAATTGTTCGCAATATTCCGCCCTTAATACCACATTTGCCAAGGATTGAGCCGGGCCGTCATGAATGCCTCTTGCCACTCTCCTTCGCTCCTCTTCTTGTGCTTTAATAATGGCAAAGCCTACCTGTTGTTGCTGCTGTAACTTCTCAATCTCCTCCCAAATATTTTGCAAGCTACTTGTCAGGTAGGACATGGCTACCCCTACTTGGGTAACTAGTTTTTCTGCTTTTTCAGCAGTTTGCTGCATACTCACATGTCTCATTTCAACTTCATGCCGCTTTCTTTTTAATTGAATTTCCCGATCACGAAGAAGAGCTAATTTTACTTGCAGTTCGTAGGCCGCGTCATATGCTTTTTTCATTTCTTGTTCGGAATATTTATTTGTATCTCTATTAACCCTTAGTAAATTGAGCCGAGCCCTTTTTTCTTCTTTCTCACAAGCGTCAACTTCCTCTATAACTCTTATGGTTTGCCTTTTAATTTCTCCCAATTCTTGTTCCAGCCGGAGACATTCTTCCCTTGCCTCTTCTGCTATTTCAAATATTTGTTCTTTGCTATCCTCCAGAACATCAATTGCATTTTGGAGAATTTGATCTAATTGCGGTGTTTTCATGTCCTGTTTATCTCCTTACTGATTTCCTCCCAAAATACCCTGATCGATCCCTCTATTTGCTAACCTGTCTGCAAATTTATTCTTTTCTCTTGGCACGTGGTTAATAACAAACCTGTCAAATTGTTTTTCTAATTGCTTGACCCTTTGATACAGATTTTTTAATATTTCATTTTTTACTTTATATTCTCCCAAAACCTGTTTAACTAAAAGCTGGCTGTCGGTAAAAATCTCTACCTCTGAAATACTTAAAGACAAGGCTTTTTCCAATGCTTTAATCAATGCTGTGTACTCTGCAATATTATTAGTTGCATTTCCTAAAAACCCGCTTAATTCCGCAACGGCTTGCCCTTTATCATCTAAAATTAAAGCACCTATCCCCGCAGGTCCGGGATTCCCTCTGCAGGCCCCATCTGTATAAATTGTAACTTTACTCATGATGCCCTCCTTTGTCTTTCTGGTTAGCTAAGGTTCGGGATTTTCATCCAAAATTAAAAGTAAACGGCCGCAGTTTTCACACTGAACCAGTTCCCCTAATCTAAGCTGCTGATACAATAAGGACGACAGTTTTATGCCGCAGCCAACGCAAATCCCTTTTCGCACTTCTACCAAAGTATTTGTTCCCAACCGGGTTTGCAATCGCTTATATTTCGCCAAAAGCTGAGGAGGGATTTTTTCTTCTACCTGCAATATTTGGCTGCTAAGGTTTTCTATTCTGGTCTTACTGTCTTCCCAATCTTTTTTCAATGCACGAGCCTTCCGATTATAGAGATTTTTTGCCGCTATAAACAACTCATCTTCGTTTGTAATGCTTTTCTCGGTAATAGCCCTTTTTTCCTCCAATTCTAAATACAATTCCAATGATTTATTTATTTGATTATCTAAGCTTCGCCCTTTATCTTCCAGGCTGCTTAATTCTTTGGGACTGGTAATGCTTCCCCCGTAAAGCTCCTTGGTGATTTTATGCCTTTTACTTTCCAAGTCCGCTAAATGATCCTCTGTTTTTTTAGCGGATTGCCGCAATTGCAACAGCTGGTGTTTTTTCTCATTCAGCTCTTGCTCCTTTGTTAATAGAACTTCTTTTTCTTCCCCTAATTTCTTTAAGTTTTCCTTAAAAGGTTTACTCGCTTCCAGCTTTTTTTCTATCTCCAGTTGCTGTTTTTGCCAAAGTTCTATTAATGACATATCCTGGCCTCCTTTTTAATTATAAAAATAAAAGGATAGTAAACAAGGTCACTACCCTAATGATTAAGCCAAAGGTTCATATTGCTTTTGCATAAGTAAACAGGCCGGAGTAGGCCTTTCCTTAGACCCATGTCATGCCAAGCTCCTGCCAAGGAAAATGATACTAGCCCTGGTTTATGAGATTTTGTTTTATTATAATTTATCCTCACTTAATCGCCTCCAGCAATTGCTTGATTCTGAGCTCGGAGAGCTCCCTCGTTCTTTGTGCTTTTTTTGTTTGTGCACCGCCTAACTTTTGAATAATAGCTTGCTCTTTCTTTATAAGGGTATTAATATAACCTTTTAGTAAAGGGTGGTTTTTGGCTAAAAGAGACTTACCCAATTGCAACTGCAATTCCGAAGGATAAGCTTCACCGCCTTGCTCGGCTGCAATAACTATATAATAACGATTTTCCTCTTTAACCAAGTCCTCATCAACAATTTTCCAGCCATTTTCGTAAAGCCATTTTCTAAGTAAAAAAATTTCTGTCATCGGCTGCAAAACCAATCTTTTAATGGTGTTTAAGGTTGATTTGGATTCCGCTAAAATTTTTATAATGGTTTGAGCACCCATGCCGGCCAAAACTACTGTGGCAGCTTCTTTGGGCTTCAAAGGCTTAAGCCCATCCCCTATTCTTAATTCTACCCTATCTGCCAATTGATAACAATCAATTATTTTTTTTACCTTTTCCGACGGCCCTTTTTTTAACTCTGTTGCTATCACTTGTGTTGCAAATTCTTCCTGAATTAAATAGAGGGGCAGGAGGGCATGATCACTGCCTATGTCAGCCACCGATTCTCCTTGAATAACAAATTGGGCTATTGATTGCAGTCTTGGAGAGAGTTTTATTTTTTTTAAGGTATCCATATCGGCTCACCTCTTTTTTGGTTAATTTGTCAAGCTGCATACAGTTCTGCATGATAAGGCCCCGAGCTGGGACTGAAAGCTGAAGTAAAATGCCTTTGTATGTATTGCTTGCGGGCTATAGAACGATACAAGAATCAAATTACATAATATCAACAATAACTCTATAATGCTATAAAAAAAACCACCCCTTGGTGGTTTAGTTTTCGTGGTGGGCGATGACGGGCTTGAACCGCCGACATCCTGCTTGTAAGGCAGGCGCTC
>CAZCQT010000022.1:0-13357 GCA_964500905.1 uncultured Moorellales bacterium | reverse complement strand
TCCCCTGCTTTTTTTCTATTTTTCCACTTTCTGCTTGCTCAGGGATAAAGGATTCCCCCTTTTTTTGTCGAAGTAAAATACATATATAGCGTAAATCGACAAAATATGTTTTATTAAAATGGGGTTGGTTTTCTTGATCCAATTTGTCAATGTTTCTAAGGCCTTTGATAATAAAACTCTAGCTCTAAGAGATATTAGTATTAGAATCGAAAAGGGAGAGTTTGCTTTTCTGGTGGGGGCCAGCGGTGCCGGCAAATCTACCTTGATTCGCCTTCTATTAAAAATGGAGGAGCCAACCAAGGGGCATATTTTGGTGGGGAATCGCAGTATTGGCCGTCTTAACAGAAAAGAAACCGCTCTTTTGCGTCGTAATGTGGGGGTCGTTTTTCAGGATTACAGTCTTTTAAATGAGATGACTGTTTTTGAGAATGTGGCTTTTACCTTGCAAGTGATGGGATGCTCCAGCAAGGAAATCAGGGAAAAGGTTCTGGAGGTTTTGGAATTAGTCGGCTTGTTAAGCAAAAGAGATAATTTTCCTCTTCAGCTTGCCGGGGGAGAGCAGCAAAGAGTTGCTATCGCCAGAGCAATCGTTAATAGGCCCCAAATACTTTTGGCGGATGAGCCCACGGGCAATCTGGATCCAAATACTGCTTGGGAGATTATTGAGATTATGAACGGTATTAATAAATGGGGAACTACCGTAGTGATGGCTACCCATGCTGCAGAAATTGTGGATAAGCTACGTAAAAGAGTGATTGTTTTGGATAAGGGGCAGTTGACCAGGGATGAGGAAAGAGGGGCCTACTGTCGTGAAGCTTAGAACAATTGGCTACTATTTTCGTCAAGCCGGTCAATCAATGAAGAGGAACCTATGGATCAGCTTAGCTGCTGTCAGCACAGTGGCGATCTCTGTTTTTTTGGTAGGGATTTTTACCCTTTTAGTACTTAATGCTAACTTTATTGTGGATAATTTTGAAGCCAATATTGAGATCGCCTCCTTTGTGGATGTGGAAACTCCAAGAGGCGAAGTTTTAGAAATACAAAAGCAAATTCAAGCTTTGCCCAATATTGCCTCGGTTGTTTTAGTGCCTAAGGAGGATGGACTTTTAAAGTTGTATGGCCGCTATGGGCAGGATCGGGATTTATTAGGTGCTCTGGGGGGAGAAAACCCCTTGCCCGATTATTTTATAATTAAAGTAAAGGAGCCGGAACGAATCGCCGAAACGGCTGATTATATCGGTCAAACTTCCGGAATCTATAAGGTAGATTACGGACAACAGGAAGTAGACAGGTGGTTCATGGTTTCCAGCAAGGTGCGCATTATAGGCAGCAGCTTGATTATTCTTTTAACCGGTGCGGCTATCTTTTTGATTGCTACCACCGTCAGATTAACTGTTTTTGCCCGCAGAAAAGAACTTCACATTATGAAGCTGGTGGGGGCAACAGATTGGTTTGTTCGTTGGCCGTTTTTTTTGGAGGGGCTGATTTTAGGTACCATTGGTGCTTTATTGGCTTGCTTAGGGGTTTATTTTGGTTATGATTCTTTTATTTTAGAGTTTGCTCCGGAAATGTCTTTTTTAACACTGATTAATGATCCTTTGGTAATTTACAGTGTTTTGTGGAAGCTCCTGGCAGGGGGAGCCTTTGTTGGTGCTTTAGGCAGCCTGATTTCTATGCAGCGCTTTTTAAAAGTATAAGGGAAGGGGGCCAAAAATTGAAGAAATTGACTGTTCTTACCCTGGTGTTATTACTTTTTGCCTTGCCTTTTTTGCCTGTTTGGGGCGGTGAATTGGATGATTTAAGAAAACAGCAGGAAGAAGCGGCTGAGCTGATTAAAAAACATCAGCAGGAAATTGCCGGTAAAGACAAGGAGATCAAAAGTCTGACTGAGCAAATGACCGGCTTAGATCGAACCATTGAGGCTGTGGAGAAAGATTTGGCTGTCCTGGAAGAGGAGCTACTGGCTGCTGCAGAAAGAGTGGAACAGGTTTTAGCTGAATTAACTGACGCCAGAACAAGGCTGGAAAGCAGGACTGATGTTTTTAGAAAAAGAGTGGTGGAAATTTATCAGCGGGGTGATGTTAATTACCTGGAGGTCTTAATGGATTCCGCCAGCATGACTGATTTTTTGGTTCGTATGGAGCTGTTGCAGAAAATTGCAGAGCATGATTTGAAGCTTTTAGATCAGATCGAACAAGAAAAAGCAATTATAGAAGCAAAGAAAGCCCAATTAGAAGAAGAGAGAGATAAAATAGAAACAGCTAAGGCGAATGCGGAGCTTAAAAAGGAGCGTTTAGCTGAGCAGCAACTGGAAAAGTCCCGTTTATCCGAGGCCCTTAAAACCGAGAAATCACTTATCGAAAAAGCCTTGGCAGAGGAAGAGGAAGCCTCGAAGAAATTAGGCGAAAAAATAAGGGAAATCCAGGCTCGCATGGCCAGCGATCGCCAGTTTTCCGGTGATAAAATGCTTTGGCCAACCCCGGGCTATACCAGAATTACCGATGATTATGGACCTCGTTGGCACCCGGTATTGAAAAAGAACAGCAACCACACAGGAATTGATATCGGTGCACCTATGGGAGCAAAAATTGTGGCTGCAGATTATGGTCAGGTAACCTTTGTAGGTTACTTTGGTGCTTATGGTAATGCGGTGATGATTGAACACGGAAGCGGCATTACTACCTTGTATGGGCATATGTCTGCCTTTAGCGTTAAAGAGGGGATGGAGGTTTTGAGAGGGGAACAGATTGGTAAGGTTGGCTCTACGGGCATTAGTACCGGCCCCCATCTGCACTTTGAAGTAAGGAAAAACGGCGACCCCGTCAATCCCTGGAATTATTTAAAGTAGAAGGCGGGGGCTGAAAATTAAAAGCTTTTCAGTATTTTTTGCTGTCAGCAGAAGGTAGCCAGTAGAAAAATGTATTTGCATGTGTTGTCTTATGATCACTTTCTGCCGAATCCGAAGGGCTTAAATAACTGTTTTAAAAGGATTTTCCATAATTCCGGAGAAATACCTTCAAATTCGGCAGTCGGTGTTTGACCGCTGACAGTCATCATTAACAGGAGACCCTCTTGGGTCTTTTTTGGTATAATTTGCAGGTTATTAAATGCCTTTGGCGAATAATAAGATAGATCAATTGGTTATTGATAAAGTAAGAAAGAAATAAGCGGGATAGAGGTGGAGTTTTTTTTGAATCAGAAAAACGGTATTTTAAAGCGGTTTTTGAAAGCTTTGGTTATTTTTAGTGTGTTTATCACTGTCAGCTTAGGTGTTTTGATAGTCGTCAATTTGGATAGCCTGGGTCAGGCAATCAGAGTGGTTGGTCTTATTAAAAGCCAATCTATAAATGAGATAGATACCACCGGTTTAATTAGAGGGGCTACCATCGGTATGGTAGATGTCCTGGGTGATCCCTATTCCGTTTATATGGAACCCAAGTTATATGAGAATATGCAAAAAAATATCAAAGGGGTATATGGAGGAGTTGGTCTTTTAATTACTATGGGTGATGATCACAGACTGATAGTGGTTTCTCCCTTTAAAGGCACTCCGGCACAAAAAGCGGGAATTGTTTCTGGTGACCAAATTTTAAAAATAGATGAGAAGGATGTGGCAGAGCTAGATTTGGAGGATGCTGCCGAGTTAATGCAGGGTGAGCCCGGCACCAAGGTAGTATTATTAATCTATCGGGAGGGGGAGCCCCTTAAGGAGATAGTCTTAATTCGGGAAGTGGTGGAGATTCCGACAGTAGAGGGAGAGTTCCTTAAGGATCAACCGGGGATTGCCTATGTAAATATTAGCAATTTCTCCGAGCACACGGGCTTTGAATTGGGTAAGGTTTTAGCCGAGCTGGGGAAACAGCCCATCAAGGGTTTGATTTTGGATTTGCGTAGCAATCCCGGCGGTTCCCTAAACGTGGCAGTGGAGGTAGCCTCTTATTTCATACCCAAGGGACCCGTGGTGCATATCGTGGGTAAGAATAACAGTCATACCTTTAATACAGTTCACCCCCATTATCTTGATGTTCCCTTGGTAGTTCTGGTAAACAAGGGCAGTGCCAGTGCTTCAGAAATAGTGGCGGGAGCCATTAAGGATACCAATTCAGGCATCTTGGTAGGGGAAACCACCTTTGGAAAGGGTTTGGTACAGACCTTGTTTCAGTTATCCGGGGGTGCGGCTCTTAAGTTGACCACCGCAAAATATTTAACTCCTGATAATAATGATATTAACAAGGTTGGGATTGTTCCGGATGTGGAAATTAAGTTGACTCCCGAGGAGGAAGCAGTAGCATTGGCTCATGCACCGGATGCCGCCAGGGATGCTCAACTGGCTAAGGGAATTGAGCTATTGCAGTAAGCGGAAGGTTGGAAGGATTTGTATGTGATTCTTTGGGGATGCGGGCGGAGTGGAACTCCGCCCCTTGCCTCTTGAATGGTGGTGAAGGGGATAGCTATTTGGCTGCAGTTGTTTAAACAGATCTTTTTGAATATTTTTCGTTTGGAATTTATTTTTTATTTTTCTTTTGCGGTGGGGATAGTTGCTCTGCTCTACCGAAAAATGGATGTCACCAAACAGCAGCTCTATGATTTAAAGGAGAAAAGAACAGGAGGTTTTTGGCCGGATGTACTGAAGGCTACCGTTTTGGGCTTTGGGGGAGGCTTAATCGGAAGTCTGCTGATGGTATTAGCCGGGGTTTCTTTAAATAGTATAGGTATCTCCTACCTTTGGTTACTGGCTGTAATCCTTTTTTTAATTAATCCCCGTTATCTGTGTTTTTCCTATGCGGGAGGCATCATTTCAATCAGTTATCTTTTATTCGGTTTTCCCAGAATTGAGGTGCCCCAGTTAATGGGATTGGTAGCAATTTTGCATTTAGTGGAAAGCTTGTTGATACTTTGGAGCGGGCACTTGGGGGCCTTGCCTGTTTATGCTTATCAATCTCAAGGGAATGTGGTAGGAGGCTTTAATTTGCAGCGTTTTTGGCCAATTCCCTTAGTAATTATGATGGTAGTTCCTTATACGGCAACAGAGATGCTTCCAACGGGTTTGATTTCCATGCCTGACTGGTGGCCCCTTATTCGTTCCCCTTTAGCAGATCATCCTAATAGTATTTATGCCATGCTGCCCGTGGTGGCAGCCTTGGGCTACGGGGATCTGGCGGTTACCGATACTCCTGCCGGCAAAAGCCGTTGGTCAGCTATAAGGCTGGCAATCTATAGCGTATTGCTGTTGATATTGGCTGTCATAGCCTCTTACCTGCCCTGGGTGGCTTGGTTGGCCGCTTTGTTTGGTCCCCTGGGCCATGAACTTTTGATTTTGATGGGGCAGCAAAAGGAGCTGCGGGGCAAGCCCCTTTATCAGGCAGTGGCAAGGGGCATTATGGTTTTGGATGTTTATCCCGGCTCAATAGCCGCTAAAATAGGTTTAAAAAGCGGAGATATTGTACTAAATGTCAATGACTATGAGGTTAACAACCGCATTGAGCTATCCCATGCCAGAAGTATAAACAATTATTATGTGACAATGGATTATTTGAGAAATGAGAAAAGCGAAAGAGCCGAAGGGAGGATTGCTCCCGGGGAAGGTCTGGGAGTAGTCTGGGTACCCCAAGCCGGGGACAGGGCTCAGGTGAGCTTTAGCGGTCCCGGAATAGGATTGCGTTGGATTAAAAAGCTGATCGGAAAGCTGAATGCTCTTCGCTGATAGAGGGGCGGAGAGCCCCCTATCTGTTTTTAATAACACAAAGGAGTTCGAAAATGGTTGATGTGCAAGATATTTTAAACAGTACCAGCAACTCTATTATAGCCATTGATAAAAATGGTCTGATAATTTACTGCAATAAAACATTGGCGGATTTTTTAGAGCTTCCCAAGGAGCAGATTCTGGACAAGCATGTTCTGGAGTTTTTCCCCAAAACAGGTATTTTAGAAGTGCTGGAAGACGGAAAATCCCAATTGGGCAGACGTCTGAAGCTTAAGGATGGAACCTATATTACTAATAGGGATCCCATCAAGGTAAATGGCAAAATCGTAGGTGCAATTGCAGTCTTTCATGATGTTACCAATTTACAGGTTTTAATTAATGAACTGCACAGTGAAAATGAAAGGGTGCGGGATCTGCAGGAAAGGCTGCAGATTATTTTAGAGCTTTCCAGCGACGGAATTATCGCAGTTAACAGGAATAATATTATTACCATGGTTAATCAGGCCTTTGCCAGTCTGATTAGCAAAAATGCGGAAGACTTAATTGGCAGAAATGTTTATGATTGCTACTCCAACCCCATCTTTCCGCAAGTTATGGAAACAGGGGAACCGGAGTATGGTTATGTGACCGATTTAAACCAGCGGGAGATTGTTGCCAATAGGGTGCCCATTAAAAAAGACGATGAAATTATCGGTGCCCTTGGGGTGGTAGCCTTTAAAGATGTTGACGATCTATACGCCTTGGCCCAAAAGGTAAACAGTTTAAGGGAAGAGCTGGATTATTACAAGCTGGAATTAGCTAAGGCACGGAAGGAAAAGTTTAGTTTTGAGCAGATTATTGGGGAAGCACCCAGTATCAGAACATTAAAGCATACCATTCGGCGGGTGGCTAAAACCAATTCTACAGTTTTGATTAGGGGTGAAAGCGGTACGGGTAAGGAGTTGTTTGCTCATTCTCTTCATTTAGAAAGCAAGCGTTTTGCCGGGCCCTTTGTTAAGGTTAATTGTGCCGCTATTCCGGAAAATTTGTTAGAATCGGAGCTATTCGGCTACAGTGAAGGAGCTTTCACAGGAGCAAAAAAAGGCGGGCAGGTGGGCAAGTTCGAATTGGCTCATAATGGCACTATTTTTTTAGATGAAATAGGTGATATGTCCCCGCATATGCAGGCCAAGCTGCTTCGGGTTCTTCAGGATAAAACTATTGAAAGATTGGGTGAAAATAAACCCAAGCAAATTGATGTGCGGGTGGTGGCAGCAACTAATCGTAATTTGGAAGAATTGATGAACAGCAATCAATTTCGTCAAGATCTTTATTATAGATTGTCTGTGGTTGTTTTGAATGTGCCGCCTTTGCGAGAAAAAAAAGAAGACATCCCTGCTTTGGTTAAGCATTTTATGGCTAAATTTAACAGGCAGTTTGGCCAAAATGTTGAGGGCATAGCCCCCGAGGTATTGGACTTGTTTCTCCGGCATAGCTGGCAAGGCAATGTGAGAGAGCTGCAAAATGTTATTGAGCGGGCCTTTAATGTAATAGACGGAAGTGTGATTAGTTTAAGACATTTGCCTATTTATCTGTTGGAAAAAAGCAACGAGCCTAGGGTAAGCAATTCAATTATAGAGGGTTTGCCAAAGGCAATTGCTCAATGGAAAAAGGGGCAATCATCGAGGCCCTGAAAATAACAAATGGCAATCGTAACCGGGCGGCTTCTTTATTGAATATTTCCAGAGCCAGTTTATTTAATAAAATCAAACAATATGAGCTTAAAAATTAGCACCTGAACCGAATCCCAATGAAATGTCGAATTTTGCAGTCTAAACTTTAGACCAGTCTAAAATTTAGACTGCTGCTTTCTATGGCATACAAGTCATGGTTTCTTTGTCGGTCTTGTCCTTTTTTAGTCTAAATAATAGACTAAGCTTTCAGAATTGATTCTATTATTGGAAAATAGTGAAAGTTTTCCCGAGCTAATCGCATCATAGTTTTGTCCCGCTAACCCGTTAAATGAGTGCTTCCTTGGCATGGTATTTGCAATTAAACTTCTATGGCTGTGCAATATATTTCAAAAAAGGAGGATGTTGAATGGGTTTGAAGGACAAAAAGTTATCCGTCCAAGAAGCGGTAGGCCTGATTAAAGATGGGGATTCCCTGACCTTTAGTGGTTTTACCATTTGGAGAAGGCCTATGGCCTTGATTTACGAAATTGTCAGACAACAGAAACGGGATTTGCATTTAATTGAGGTAAATTCCGGAACTCATGGGGAGATTTTGATTGGGGCAGGTTGCGTTAAGATATGGGAGTCCTGCTGGATTGGTCATGAGTTATACGGAAAACTGGGAGCAAATTTGGCACGGAGGGCTCAGGAAGGATCAATCATAATTGAAGATTACAGCCATGTGCATATGCTATATCGTTTAGCTGCCGGGGCCATGGGGCTTCCGTACTTGCCCTGCCGCTCGGCTGTGGGCACAGATATTTTAAATCCCGAGTATGATATGCTAGCCGCTCACAAGCTAAGAGATGGCGGTAACGCAGGCATACCTCAGAAAAAATTTGATTTCGCACAGGACAGCTTTTATGGGGAGGGTCAGCTGATTCATGTTCCCGCTGCACGCCCCGATGTTTGTATAGCTCATGTTCAGCAAGTAGGGGAAGACGGTACAGTTAAAGTAATCGGACAAAGGTATTCCGATGCGGAAGCAATGAAAGCGGCAAAAACATTAATTGTAGTTGCAGAAGAGGTTGTGCCCGAGCATGTTATCAGGCAGGATCCCGGTGCCAATCTGCTTCCCCATTATTTAGTAGATGCCATAGTGGAAGTGCCCTGGGGTGCTCATCCCACAGGTTGTTATGGCTTTTATGAGGTAGACGGTGCCTTTATCAGAGATTTTTACAACAGAACAAAAACCCAGGAAGGATTTGATGAATGGGCCCAAGAATGGATTTTCGGAGTAAAGGATTTTAATGAATACCTTGAAAAATTGGGCTTCAACAGACTGGATATTTTAAGGGCGAACTCTGCAACTAAGTATAGCAACAGAGTTAAGAGGGGGGCTGTATAATGGAGAGAGCAAATAATCATAATTATGCAAAACCCGGCGAATATAAAGTTATTGAATATTTGGCCGTAGCAGGAGCAAAAGAAGTGCAAGACGGTGAGGTAGTTTTTGCAGGTACAGGCTTGCCCATGCTGGCAGTGACTTTAGCACAAAAAACAGCTGCTCCGAAGGCGTCCATTATCTACGAAGCAGGCTCTGCAGACGGCAGACCGGTGGATTTACCTGCATCAGTGGGGGATGCCAGATGCGAGTATCAGGCTTCTGTTGTTTCAGGCTTATTTGACGTGTTTAATCAACTTCAAAGAGGCTCTGTGGATTTGGCCTTTTTAGGCGGGGCAGAAGTGGACAAATACGGCAATGTTAATACTACTGTCATCGGAGATTATAAAAACCCAAAGGTACGCCTAACCGGCAGCGGCGGTAACCCTGATATTAACTCTTTAGCCAGAAGAACTGTTTTTATTATGAATCAGGAAAAAAGAAGATTTAAGGAGGCAGTAGATTACATCACATCCCCAGGTTGGAGGATCAGAAATTGGCCCAGCGGTGAATGGGTAAGTCGTCAGGAAGCATACGGCAAAAATTTTAGAGGCGGTCCTGTAGCCGTAATCACTAATATGGCTGTTTTTCGCTTTGATGAAAAAACCGGTGAAATGTACCTGCACACTGTGCACGCTGGTTTTACGGAACAAGATGTGCAAGCTAACGTAGGTTTTGACTTGGATGTTTCCCGTTGTATCGGAGAAACCAAGCCTCCAACCTATCATGAATTATATCTTCTCAATAATATTATCGATCCGGAAGGCTTGTTTATTGCTTAGCGTCAAATGACATAAGGAAAACGTTTACCTGTGTCAACCTGAATTTATCAATTAAGGAGGAAGAAGAATGGTTAAATCAGTAATTGTTAGTGCTGCCAGAACACCCTTTGGGAAATTTGGAGGCGGATTAAAGCCGTTAAAGGCTACGCAATTGGGTGGTATCGCCATTGCAGAAGCTGTGAAAAGAGCGGGCATTGATGGAGCGACTGTTGACAATGTGATCTTTGGTCAAGTGCTGCAAGGCGGCTGCGGACAGGTTCCATCCAGACAAGCCACCAGGGAAGCGGGTCTCCCCTGGGAGGTACCCTCAGAAACTATTAATAAGGTCTGTGCTTCGGGCTTAAGAGCCGTTACTATGTCAGACCAAATTATTCGGGCCGGTGATGCACATATTATGGTGGCCGGTGGTATGGAAAGCATGAGTAATGCCCCCTATTTTGTGGATGGTCCTCGTTGGGGTTTAAGAATGATGGATGCAAAATTTAAGGATTTAATGGTGAATGATGGTTTGTGGTGTGCCTTCTATGATCGCCACATGGCTATTCATGGTGGAGAGGTTGCCATAGAATATGGGGTTAGCAGGGAAGAGCAGGATGAGTGGGCTTTACGCAGTCAGCAATTTGCCATTCAAGCGATGGATGCAGGCAGGCTAAAGGATGAGATTGTTCCGGTCAGCATTCCCAGAAGAAAAGGTGATCCTGTAATAGTTGATACGGATGAAGGTCCACGTAGGGATACCAGTATAGAAGCGTTAAGAAAGCTGCCCCCGGTTTTTGCTCCGGAAAACACCGTAACAGCAGGCAACGCTCCGTCAGTAAATGATGGTGCAGGCGCTTTGGTGGTTATGTCAGATAGTAAGGCCGCAGAACTGGGATTAAAGCCAATGGCTACTATTCTGGGCCATGCCGCAGTTTCCCGTGATGCAAAATATATTGCTACAGTTCCCGGGCTATCAGTTAAAAAGCTTTTAGAGCAAAAGGGAATGACTGTTGATCAAGTTGATCTGTTTGAAATCAATGAGGCCTTTGCTGCCGTGGCTTTGGTCAGCGGCAAAATTGCCGGCTGGAATCCCGACAAGGTTAATGTCAACGGCGGGGCAATTGCCTTCGGTCACCCTATCGGTGCCAGCGGGGCAAGGGTTTTGATGACTCTGATTTATGAACTGCGGCGTCGGGGCGGCGGTATTGGAGTGGCGGCTATTTGCAGTGGTGCGGCTCAAGGGGACGCCATTATGGTTAAGGTTGATTAAATTTTAGATTGGGGGAAAATAAAAATGCCTTACTTACTAAATGATGAACAAAAAATGATGCGTGATATGGTTAGAAAACTGGCTCAAAATGATATCGCTCCAAGAGCGGCAGCTATTGATGCCTCCCATGAATTTCCCTGGGAAAACATTAAGCAAATGGGTGAACTGGGTTTAATGGGGGTACCTATTCCCGCGGAATATGGCGGGGCCGGTTGCGACTATCTATCCTATATTTTAACCATTGAAGAAATTTCCAGAGCATGTGCTGCCACAGGAGTAATCTTGGCGGTCCACACCTCTGTGGGAACCATGCCAATTTTAAATGCCGGTACGGAAGAGCAAAAACAAAAATACATTCCTAAATTGGCTGCCGGAGAGTTTATTGGTGCCTTTGCCTTAACAGAATCCAGTGCAGGTTCCGATCCTTCAAATTTAGCTACCTCGGCACGTCTGGAAGGAGATCATTACATCGTTAATGGTAATAAAATCTTCATTACTAACGGTGGGGTGGCCGATGTCTATGTAACCTTCGTGCGTACCAGCCAGGAAAAGGGTTATAAGGGCATTACCTGTTTGTTGGTAGATAAGGATACTCCCGGCTTCTCCGTAGGTAAAAAGGAAGAAAAAATGGGTCTGAATGGTTCTCAAACTACCGAGTTAATTTTTGACAACGCCAAGGTGCCCAAAGAAAACCTGCTGGGAAAAGAAGGGGACGGCTTTAGAGTAGCTATGGCTTTGCTTGACGGAGGCAGGATTGGGATTGGTGCTCAAGGCTTGGGGATTGCTCAGGCGGCTTTTGATGTAGCTAAGGACTATGCCAAGGAAAGAGTGCAATTTGGGAAACCCATTGTGGAAAACCAAGCTGTATCCTTTATGCTGGCTGATATGGCGACTAAGATTGATGCTGCACGCATGTTGGTTTATCGTGCCGCCAGATTAAAAGAAATGGGACTGCCCCATAGCAAAGAAGCCTCAATGGCTAAAATGTATGCCACAGATACGGCAATGGAGGTTACCACCAATGCAGTGCAGATTTTAGGCGGCTATGGTTATTGTCGTGAGTATCCGGTGGAACGTTTCATGAGAGATGCCAAGATTACGCAAATTTATGAAGGTACTAACCAGATTCAGCGTCTCGTTATCAGTAAAAACCTGCTTAGGGATTAAGAAGATTGAAGGGAGAGAATAAAGTGGAGATTAAAAAAGCAATGGTAATAGGAGCCGGGCAAATGGGTTCTGGGATAGCTCAGGTAGCGGCAGCCGCGGGCTTAGATGTTATTTTGAATGATATTAAGATGGACTTTGTTCAAAGAGGATTGGCAACCATTGATAAAAGCTTAAGCAGAATGGCCTCTAAGGGAAGGATTTCCGAAGATGAAAAGACCCAAATACTTGCACGTATTAAACCGTCCGTCAGCCTCCAGGATGCAGTAGATGCGGATATTATTATTGAAGCCGCAGTAGAAAACATGGAGATCAAAAGTCAAATTTTTAAGGAGCTGGACCAGATCACCTATCCCCATGCCATTTTAGCAACCAATACTTCATCATTACCCATAACAGAAATAGCCGCAGTTACTAAAAGACCGGAAAAGGTCATAGGGATGCATTTTATGAATCCGGTTCCGGTGATGAAGCTCGTAGAAATAATTCGTGGGTTGGCTACCAGCGATGAAACCTTCAAAATCGTTAAGGATCTTAGCGAAAAAATGGCTAAAATACCTGTGGAAGTCAATGATGCTCCCGGTTTTGTCAGTAATAGAGTTTTAATGCCTATGATTAATGAGGCTGCCTTCTGTGTTTATGAGGGAGTTGCCACTCCCGAGGCAGTTGATGAGGTTATGAAATTAGGGATGAACCACCCAATGGGCCCCTTGGCTTTGGCAGATTTGATTGGCTTGGATACCTGCTTGTCTATTATGGAAGTTTTATATGAGGGCTTTAAAGACAGCAAATACCGTCCTTGCCCCTTGCTCAGAAAATATGTGTCAGCAGGTTGGTTGGGCAGAAAAGTCGGGCGTGGATTTTATCAGTATGAATAGTATATCCAAGGATTAAGTTTGATGATTTGAGGAGGGATACTATGGGTTTAGAAAATGTAACCTGGGAACGTGAAGGAAGAATTGCTATTTTAACCATTAACAGGCCTAAGGTGTTAAATGCTTTAAATGAAGATGTGCTGCGGGATCTGGATGGAGCTTTGGAGCAATTAGAACAAGACAATGATACCCGGGTGGTGATTATTACCGGAGCAGGGGAGAAAGCTTTTGTAGCCGGTGCCGATATTTCCTTTATGGAAAACCTGACCCCCTTAGCCGCGAAAAAATTTGCCAGGTTGGGGCAAAAGGTGTTCAGCAGAATTGAAAATCTTCCCCAGCCTGTAATTGCGGCCATTAACGGTTTTGCTTTGGGAGGTGGATGTGAGCTGGCAATGGCTTGTGATATTCGTGTGGCCAGTACCAAGGCTAAATTGGGCCAGCCGGAAGTTAATTTAGGGTTGATACCCGGCTTCGGCGGTACTCAAAG
>CAZCQT010000021.1:0-13992 GCA_964500905.1 uncultured Moorellales bacterium | reverse complement strand
GGGGGACAGGGGAAAGTGGACAGAGGACAGAGAAACCTTTGCATGTATTGCTTTCGGGGTTGCGGGCGATTATTAATCGCCCCTACGACACACGATCTACAGTGTATTTTCAACTAATGTTTAACTATTGTTCAAATCTTTATCCGCAATTTTTTCGAGATGGGATCCCTCTCTGCGTTCAGGATGATAGAATCGCTGGTTGCTGGCTCAGTGTTATTCTGAATGCAGCGTAGCGAAATGAAGAATCTTAACTTTGGGGAAACCCATACAAGGGTGAATGGTCAATCGATTAAAAGGTTTAAGGCAGTTTAACTAAGGAGGTCTGAGCGAATGGCCACTGCCATTTTGCTGGGAATCATGTTAATAGGAATGTTAGGCAGATCAAATATCGTTGCCATGGCAGCCGGTATTTTATTGGTTATCAAGTTTGCCAGACTGGAACATTATTTACCTATAATAGAAAGAAGAGGTTTGGAGATAGGCCTGCTTTTCTTAATGCTTTCCGTTTTAACACCTTTTGCTACGGGTAAAATCCAAAGCAAGGAAATTTTTAAGAGTTTTATCAGCTTTTCGGGTATAATTGCTATTATTAGCGGTGCTTTGGCTACTCATATGAATGGCCGGGGCCTGGATCTCTTGCAGTTTGATCCCACCCTGATGGTGGGCATTGTGGTGGGTTCTCTGGTAGGTATTATCTTTTTTGGAGGCATTCCCGTTGGGCCCTTAATGGCGGGAGGTATCGCTGCTCTTTTGTTGTCTTTGTGGCGTTGTTTGCCCTTTTAAAAAGAGGTATTTACAGTAAAAAGGAGAAAATTAATTTAACGGTAAAAAGAAAGCGAAGTGCCCGTATGAATTATTTTGATCTAATTATAATAATAGTTATTTTAATCACCCTTTGGGCAAGTTATAAGCGGGGTGCAATTGCCCTGGTAGCAGGTATTATCGGCAAGCTGCTGATCTTCTTAGGGGCTTGGTATTTTGCTTCTCCCCTTGCCAATTGGGTGGGCCCCCGCTCCGGTATTTTGCCTTGGCTGGCAGAAAGGCTGGAAGGCTCCCTGCCAGTCAGTAATTTGCTGGCGGAAGCGGATATGGGCAGAATCACAGCTCAAAAACTACCCGAATTGCTGGACAAGCTGAGCTTGCCACCCATTCTTAAATTTAAACTAATGGAAACAATACCTGAATTAGCTGCGGGGGGCTCCGCCTCTGTGGTGGCTATTGCACAGGAAATGGCCTACCAAGTAGCCACATTGGTTTTAATCGCCTTGACCTTCGTTGTGCTGCTGTTTGCGGGGGGTATTCTTCTGCGGTTAATTATAAGGGTTTTTGATTTGCTGCTGGGAGGCACATTCATAGGCCTCTTTAATCGCCTTTTGGGAATGGGCCTGGGTTTTCTTGTAGTGTCCGCCCTGCTTATACTTGTGATTGGTTTAACCGCTCCTTGGGTATTAACCTCACCGTCGGAAGGAAAAGAAGCATTAGTCGCTCTCTTAAAAAATTCATACCTTTATCCTCGCTTGCTGGAACTTTACGGGGTTTTAGTGGGCAGTCTAATCGCCGGAATCTAATGGTTTCGAAAATTAACAAGTAATTGCGAAAAAAAGGAAGGAGTAGTAGAATGAAAAAAGATAAATCTCCGGGGCAAATCCTGGAGGAAAAGCTTACATACAAAAAAAAGACCCTATGGGAAAAGCTAAACGGCAAAGAAAAAGAACAGGTAATGAGCTTTGGTGAAAAATATAAGGATTTTTTATCCCGTGGGAAAACCGAAAGAGCAGCGGTTGAAATCCTATTAAAGAAAGCCCAAGCTGCAGGATTTAGGGATTTAAGAGCCTTGCCCGGTATTAACCCCGGTCAAGCCTTTTATTTGCTTCATCGTGAAAAAGTCTTGCTTTTGGGAGTGATGGGCCAGAGGCCCCTTCAGGAAGGAATTCGTTTGGTAGGAGCCCATCTAGATTCCCCCCGCTTGGATATTAAGCCGGAGCCTTTATATGAATCTCAGGGAGTAGCCCTATTTAAAACCCATTATTACGGGGGCATCAAAAAGTATCAATGGCCCGCCATACCCCTAGCCCTTCACGGTGTGGTGATTAAAGGGAATGGGGAAAAAATTAAAGTGGCAATGGGAGAAGACGACACACAGCCGGTTTTTACCGTAACAGACTTATTGCCTCACTTGGCCAAAACTCAAATGCAAAAGAAATTGCATGAAGGTATCGGCGGGGAGGATTTGAATGTTCTAGTCGGCAGTCTGCCCTATGATGATGAACAAGTCCAGGATAAAATCAAGTTAGCGGTACTCAATCATTTGCATCAGGAATACGGTCTTACAGAGGAGGACCTAATCAGTGCAGAGCTTACCTTGGTGCCTGCCGGACCTGCACGGGATGTGGGTTTCGATGGAAGCCTAGTAGGGGGTTACGGACAGGATGACAGAGCGGCCTCCTTTGCAGCTTTCGAGAGCATCCAGACACTAAAGGATCCCTTGCATACAGCAATTGCCTATTTTGTTGACAAGGAAGAAATAGGCAGCACAGGTAATACGGGGGCTCAGTCTCGCTTTTTGGAATACGCGACAGCCTTGCTGGCTGCCTTGACCGGAGAAAAAACTCCCTCGGGTCTGTGGCAAATTTTTGATAGAACCTTAGCCTTATCAGCGGATGCCGTAGCCGCCGAGGACCCTAGTTGGACGGACGTTTTAGACAAATATAATGCACCTCTTCTAGGTCATGGAGTGGTAATTGTAAAATACACAGGCCACGGGGGCAAATATGATACCAGCGATGCCCATGCGGAGACTGTGGCTAAAATTAGAAATTTATTTAATGAAAATCAGATAATTTGGCAAACTGGCGAGTTGGGCAAGGTGGATCAAGGTGGTGGAGGCACTATTGCTCAATACCTGGCAAAGACCGGGATGGATGTCTTAGATTGCGGCCCCTCCCTGTTAAGCGTTCATTCTCCCTTTGAAATAGCCAGTAAAGCTGATTTATATATGTGCTATAAAGCCTACAAGGTCTTTTTAAGCAGCTAGGAGGTATGCAAAAATGGAATGTCGTTTGACTAAATATGCAAAAGCGGCTGGGTGAGCAGCCAAATTGGGTCCGGGGACCCTTAGAGAAGTATTGAAGGATTTGGAAACTGTTTCCGATCCTCGTTTGTTGGTAAGCGGTTCCACTATGGATGATGCCGGGGTTTATCAATTGACAGAGGACTTAGCCCTGGTGCAAACTGTGGATTTTTTCACGCCTATAGTGGACGATCCTTATCTTTTCGGGCAAATTGCTGCCACTAATGCCTTGAGTGACGTTTATGCCATGGGAGGGAAACCTCTTACCGCTCTAAACATCGCCGGTTTTCCTGTTAATACTATGGATTTAAGTGTTCTGACTGAGATCCTAAAAGGCGGCAGCGACAAGCTGAAAGAGGCGGGAACCTTGCTTTTGGGAGGTCATACTGTAGAGGATGATGAGCCAAAGTACGGATTGGCCGTAACAGGCTTGGTACATCCTGATAGAATTTTAACCAACAGGGGCGGGGAGCCCGGGGATAAGCTGGTGCTGACCAAGCCCTTGGGGGTGGGCATTATAACCACTGCCTTAAAGGGCGAAATGGCGGATAAAAAGTCCGTTGATGAGGCCGTTAACTCCATGACCACTCTTAATAAGGGAGCGGCGGAGGCCTGCTTGGAAACCGGAGTGAAGGCTTGCACCGATGTTACCGGTTTTGGCCTTTTGGGACATTTGTATGAAATGTTAACTCCGGAGATTGGTTTTGAAGTAGAATTAAGTCTTGTTCCTCTCCTTTATGGAGCCAGACAGTATGCCGCCATGAAATTTGTCCCCGGAGGGGCGGGGAAAAATCTGAAATACTTAAGGCCCTACTTGGACTGGGAGGAAGGAATTACAGATGTTGACTTGGATTTGTTGGTGGACCCCCAGACTTCCGGCGGTCTTCTCATTGCTGTTTCACCGCAAAAGGTTTCCGCCTTATTGGAGAATTTGGCCAAAAAGGGAGTGCCTGATGCACAGATTATTGGGGAAGTCAAGGATCAAAACCCAGGTAAAATAACAATTAAACGCTAATCAACCACCGTAAGAAGGGCCGCGGGATCTGTATTTATATTTTGGGTAACAAAGACAGGTTTTCCCGTGGCTCTCAATTAAAAAGGGTTATCCGGGAGGTGAATTATTAACTGCTATGGATGGTAAAAGGCTGGAGAATGTTGAGGTTCCTGATTTAAAGGAGCAAAAATTGGGAGCAAAGGCTGAGGAAATCGGAGGAGATTATTATGTCGGGGCGGGCAAAATGGAATTTATTGATTTAGAGCCCCAGTTAACTAGGGACAGAAATTATTTATTGGTGATGGGCAGTCAGTTTTTGGGCGATGGAAACGAAGAGTTGGGAAAAGCGTTGGTCAGAAGTTTTTATTACGCCTTGGCATCGGAAGAAAACTTACCTGCTCAAATTATTTTAACTAATAGTGCGGTGAAGTTAGCTGTTGAGGGTTCGCCGGTTTTGCAGAGTTTAATTGACTTGGAAAAAAGGGGGGTGCATATTTTAGTCTGCAGCACTTCTTTGGATTATTATTGCCTCAGAGAGAAGCTTTGTGCAGGTACAATTGCAAATATGTATCTCATAATAGAGCAACTGAGTCTTTATCCCCGGGTGGTAACCTTACCTTAAGGAGGTAAACATGCCCTACTTAATTGCTATATTGATCATTTTGTTAATTTTGATTTTAATCATTTGGGTTAAAAGTAATAAGGCTCCTAAAAAAGCTTTGACATTGGATTCTTTTAACCGGCTATTATCTACGGAAACCCCGGAAATATTGGCGGAATCCTTTCTGGATCTGTGGAGCGGCTTAGATCAGGAGGCCAAAAGTGAGCTAAAACGTCAAACCTTACATTATGGCTGGGAAGCTCATTTCTTAACTGATCTTAACGGCGGGGACAGAAAAAAAAAGCTGATCGCCTTGGAAGTATTGGGTTGTTTGGGTGGGGACAAGTCTTTCTGGCCCTTGATGAACGCCCTTGCCTCCGGGGATGATGAGCTTTCTTTTAGTGGAACAGCAGCCTTAGTAAATCTGGAGGCTCCCTCACAGCTTAAAAACCTCGTCTTTGCTTTTAGGGAACCTAAAAAATGGCCCCCGGCTCGGGTGGCAGAAATTTTATTGTCAAAAGGTTCAGCAATTGTGCCCCTGCTTAAAAGGGAATTGAGTGAGGGCAATGAGGAAAGTAAAAGGCTGGTTATCGAGCTGATATCCGAAATGGAATTGCAAGGAGGCGAAAAATTTGTCCTATCAGATTGGTGATATTGTAAAAATGAGAAAACCTCATCCCTGCGGCAATGATCAATGGGAAATTACCAGGGTGGGAATGGACTTTAGGATTAAATGCCTGGGCTGTAGCCGCCAAGTTTTGCTGCCCAGGGTAAAATTTGAAAAAGGGGTAAAAGCCATTATAAAAAAGGCTGATTCGGAATAAATCCGGCCTAAATGAAAAAGATTTGACACTAGTTAAAAAATTTAATAAATTATTCTTCTCACAAAGCAGGGAATTTTGTGAATAGTGGTGAAATAGGTTAAAACTTGGTATAGTTGTCAGACCAGGTAAAAAAAATAACTTTTGTAATATAGTATTCCCAGTGAGGGGGGTGATTTTTGGATAGGGGAGAGAATTGTTTCGGGCTTGTAGAGGACTTATTTTTTAGCTATTTTAAAATTAAAAAGGAGGTTAGCAACTAATGAGTTTAACTTTATTAGCTATATTGGCTCTAATGCCTATTATTGCTACGTTTTTCTTTTTAGTTATCCTGCGTTGGCCCGCAAGTAGAGCGATGCCCATTGCTTACATCGTGGTTGTTGTCATCGCCTTAGCTGTTTGGAAGGTAGCACCCCTTGTAGTGGCTTCAGCTACTATTCAAGGATTACTTGTTACTTTTGGCTTACTTTATATTATATTTGGTGCATTATTGCTTCTAAACACCTTAACGGAGAGCGGCGGTGCTAATAGAATCAGGCAAGGTTTTTTCAGTATTTCCGCCGACCGTCGGGTTCAGGCTATTATCGTGGGTTGGTTGTTTGGTAGCTTTATTGAAGGATCATCCGGTTTTGGTACTCCTGCCGCTGTAGTGGCACCACTAATGGTTGCCTTGGGCTTTCCTGCTATGGCAGCGGTTATGGTTGGGATGGTTATTCAAAGTACCCCGGTTTCCTTCGGGGCTGTTGGTACCCCCATGTTAGTAGGGGTATTCACCGGTTTGCAGGGTGCACCGGAAGTAGCTGCTTACGCAGCCTCTATCGGAATTATGGAGCATCGTGAATTTGTGCTTCATATTGCTGCAAGAGTTGGGATGATTCATGCTATTGCAGGTACTATGATTCCGTTATTCTTATCAATGATGTTAACCAGATTCTTCGGGGAGAAAAAGTCCTGGTCAGAAGGCTTGAAGATGTGGAAATTTGCACTTTTTGCAGCCTTCTCTATGACCATTCCCTATGTAATTACAGCAGTTTTCTTAGGGCCGGAATTCCCCTCTATGGTTGGAGCTTTGGTAGGTTTGGCTATTGTTGTGCCCGCCGCCCAAAGAGGATTTCTTATTCCTAAAGAAATTTTTGATTTTCCTGCCAGAGAAAAATGGGAAGAAAGATGGATTGGTACTACCAAATCAACCATTGGTGACAGTGGCAAGCAGGTCAGCCTAATTTCTGCTTGGACACCTTATCTCTTCCTGGCTGCCGGTTTGGTTATCAGCCGTACTGTTCCCGCTTTAGGCAACTTTATGAAGAGTGCTACCACCACCTGGAGCAATATTTTAGGGGTGAGCGGTATCAGTCAGGGTGTTGAATGGCTGTGGTCCCCCGCTTCCGTCTTGATTATAGCTGCGCTGTTGGCGTCCTTTATGCACGGCATGAAGGGTGCACAGATTAAAAAGGCTTGGATCAATTCCCTCAAAATGGCGGCCGCTGCGGGTTCCGCTTTGGTCTTCACTGTTCCCATGGTGCGGGTTTTTGTTAACAGCAGCATCAATGCTGCCGGTTTAGACAGTATGCCCATGGTTTTAGCTGAGTGGACTGCTCAATTAGCCGGTTCCGCCTGGCCGGCCTTTGCGGGCATAATTGGTGCCTTGGGAGCCTTTATTGCAGGCAGTAACACGGTAAGTAATATGATGTTCAGCTTATTCCAGTTCGGAGTTGCTGAAAGAATTATGGCAGCACCGGCAATTATCGTTGCCCTGCAAGCTGTGGGCGGCGCTGCCGGAAACATGATTTGTGTCCATAACGTTGTTGCTGCTTCTGCCGTTACCGGTATGTTGGGCAGAGAAGGGGATGTTATCAGAATGACCTTAATCCCCACTGCTTATTATTTAACTGTGGGGGCAGTGGTTGGTTTCATTTTCCTTGGCATAGGTATGATTTGATGAGATTTTAGTTATATGATATGCTGGCAGGGAGGAGTTTCTCCTCCCTGTTTTTTGCCTGTGGTGGTCAGACCACTATTTTAGCTATAACATGCTATAGGAAAATTAGGCTAAATTTTTTCAAGAATGAGGTGAGTGCTTTGATAAAAGAGCTGTACCAAGGCTTTAAAAAAGAGGCTGAAGCGGTCGGATCTAATGTTTATCATGTTCAAGATGCAGATCAGGCTCTGGTGTTAATAACAGAACTATTGGGGAAGTGGGAGACCGACAGAAAGCCCCAGGGCTTAGAGGTGGTGTGGCAAAGAGGCCCCATTATGGCTGATGCACGGGGATTCATTGAAATCAAGGGAAAAGTCCATGAAGAGAATTTACCTCATTTTTCAAAAGAGGCGGATGTAGGAATCACCGAGGTTGATTTGGCTATTGCTGAAACGGGAACCCTGGCCCAAGATGCCACTGATGTGGTTAAAAGGTATGTGACAACCTTACCGGAATTAAATATACTTTTATTGAAAGCAGATAAGCTGGTAAGCAGCATGGAGGAAGCTTTTGCAGTGATGAAGCCGTCAGAAACACCCTTTTTAGCTTTTATTACCGGGCCCAGCCGGACTGCTGATATTGAAAGAGTCTTGACTCTTGGGGTTCATGGACCCGAATGGTTGTGGATTATTTTTGTTGGTGGGGAGGGAGCATAAATGGCAAAAAGTGCTCTTAAAAAAGATATTGATGTAGCCTTGCAAAATGATAACCTTGGCGGAGCCTTGGATCGCTTTGCCGACGATTATGTTATAAGCCGTGCCAAGGCTTATGGCGATCTGGATTTTCAGGAAATCAGAAAGGATATCATAAAGGCAAAAAACTATACCATTGAGCATTTAGCGGAGTTAGCCGATCAGTTTACCTTGGAAGCAGAGAAAAAGGGTGCTGTTGTTTATAGGGCCCATTCTCCCCAAGAGGTTAAGGATTACATTGCTAAACTGGCAGTGGAGAGGAATGTCAAAACCATAGTTAAATCCAAATCTATGGCTACTGAAGAGATTCACTTAAATAAGTATTTAATAGAAAAAGGCATAACCACCAAGGAAACGGATTTGGGAGAGTGGATTATTCAATTAGCAGGTCACAGGCCTTCCCACATGGTGATGCCGGCTATTCACTTAACCAGGGAAGAAGTGGCGGATATTTTCTCTAAAGAAATTGACGAAAGACTGGAAAGTGATATTCCCCGCCTGGTTAAGGTAGCCAAAAAGGAGCTGAGACCCTACTATTTTGCTGCCGGTATGGGGATAACCGGTGCCAATATGGCGGTGGCTGAAAGCGGAACCTTGGTCTTGGTTACTAATGAGGGCAATGCCCGCTTGGTTGCAACTATGCCTCCCATCCATGTAGCTGTGGTTGGCTTGGAAAAACTGGTGGCTTCCATAGATGATGTGCCCAAGATTTTAAAAGCACTCCCCAGAAGTGCTACCTCGCAAAAGTTAACCAGCTATGTAACTGTGATCAATGGGCCGGTGCCTACCTTAGTAGAGGGGGAAGAGCAGCCTAAAGAATTGCATATTATTTTAATGGATAATAATCGCAGCAAAATGCAGTCGGATCCCTTGTTCAAGGAAGCCCTTCGCTGCATTCGCTGTGCCAGCTGCCTTAATGTTTGCCCTGTTTATCGCTTGGTAGGCGGTCATGTTTTTGGCCATGTTTATGCAGGTGGCATTGGCACCATCCTGACTAACTATTTTAATGATTTTGAAGAAACTGCAGATATCCAGGCCCTTTGCATTTTTTGTGGACGCTGTCAGGAATTTTGTCCCGCTGATATACCTTTACCTGACATGATTCTCAAGCTAAGGGAGGACAAGACCGAAGAAGAGGGCTTGTCAATGATTGAGAAAGCCATCTTTGAAGGCGTGATGACCAATAGAAAACGCTTCCACGGGCTTTTGAAAGTGGCTTCCAAGGGGCAAAAACCCTTTGCCGCTAAAGATGCACCGTATATCAGACATTTACCCCTATTCCTTGCCGGGCATACCAAGGATAGAAGCTTGCCTCAGATTGCGGAGATCCCGCTGAGGGATAGACTGAAAAAAAAGTCAGAAGGGGGGAGCGGAACCAATGAAAACTGAAAAAAAACCTATTAAAAAAGTCGGCTTTTATGCGGGTTGTTTAATTGACTTTGTCTACCCCGATTTGGGTGAGGACATTATAGAGGTTTTAAATCACTTCGGGGTAGAAGTGGATTTTCCCGAAGGGCAAACCTGCTGCGGTGCTCCCGCAAAATACAGCGGAGCGAAATCTTCCGCTATTAAATTGGCCCAGCAAAATGTAGAGGCCTTAGATAATCCGGAGTATGATGCAATTGTTTCTGCCTGCCCCACTTGTATCTTAGTAGTACGGGATGATTTTTTGAAGCTATTGGGTGATGATCCGAAATGGGGCGAAGCGGCCAAAAGGATTCATGAAAAAACCAGGGATTTTACCGATTTAGTAATGGAGTTGGCCGGGGAAGAAAAATGGGCAGAGCTGACGGAAGGGCCTAAGGTCACCTATCATGATTCCTGTCATTATAACCGTAGCCTAGGCTTGAAGGGAGTAGCCCGCAAGGCTTTGACCGAGCTTGCCGGATCCGAGTTACTGGAAATGGAAGGTTCGGATCTATGCTGTGGTATGGGCGGTTCTTATACGGTAAAATTTCCCGAGCTTTCTGCTCCTATTTTAGAGAGGAAACTTAAATCAGTGGAAAACAGCGGTGCCGATGTGGTAGCTATGGACTGCCCCGGCTGCTTAATGCAAATTGGCGGCGGTCTGGATAAGCAAAATTCCAATGTAGTAGCAAAACACACAGCCACCATTTTGGCAGAAGCCTTAAGAAAGAAAAAGCAGAAAGCATAGAAATTTTTAGTGAAAAGGGGACAGGGGAAAGTGGACAGAGGACGGGAAAAGTCTTTGCATGCCTTTCTATAGGGTCGGGATTTTTCGGCTTCGCCTCAGAATGACATCGAAGAAAAATCTGGTGATTTTGTCATCCTGAACGAAGTGAAGGATCGCATCCTTAAAGAATCAAGCGATGGTTAAACCATCGTTCCCCCCTTTTCCCTAAAAATCACTTGCAACCTAACAATCCTGTATGATATAATTCTTCGAAGACACCCTTTTAGGGTGTTTTTGTCCCTGCCCCAATTTGGGGCCGTTAGTCCAAAGGGAGGAGGTGACGCAAAATGCGCAATTATGAAACCCTTTATGTATTGCATCCAAGTTTAGAGGAGGAGCAATTCAACGATCTGGTAACCAAGTTTTCGGATTTGGTAGTTAAAGCCGGTGGAGAAGTGGTCAAAATAGATCGCTGGGGTAAGCGCAGATTAGCCTATGAGGTGAAAAAGCTACGTGAGGGATATTATGTTCTAATGCATTTTAATGGAGCAGCTTCCGTAGCCAAAGAGTTGGAGAGAGTTTTTAAAATTACTGATGAAGTAATTCGCCAACTTATTGTTCGCCTTGAAGATGGGCTGCCTGCCAACGAAGAACTGGAAGAAGTTGAAACTGAAACTGAAACTGAAACTGAAACCAAGATTGAGCCTCAAGCTGAGGCGGAAACCGTAGAAGAGGAATAAGGCAAAAAACTCCAAAGGTGGTGCTTGCTTTGTTAAATAGGGTTATTTTGATCGGCAGACTTACACATGATCCTGAGCTTCGTTATACATCCAGTGGAATAGCTGTTGCCAACTTTTCTTTGGCGGTAGAACGCCCCTTTACAAACCAGCAGGGTGAAAGGGAAGTAGATTTTATCAGAATTATTACTTGGCGAAAATTGGCGGAGGTCTGTGCACAAAACCTGGGCAAAGGGAGATTGGTTGCAGTTGATGGCCGCTTGCAAGTCAGAAGCTATGAAGATCAAAACGGTGTTAAAAGACAGGTAGCGGAAGTAGTGGCCGATACAGTGCGTTTTTTAGATTGGCCCAAGGATAAGGGCGGATCAGAATCCCGAACCGATGGTTTTGATAATTATGGAGATCCTTTTGCCGGCTCGGGCATTGATTTATCCGGTGAGGATTTTCCCCTATAAGATTTCCTGATAAGGAGGGAAAAAAATGCGTCGAGAACGTAAACGTGCCCGCAAAAGAGTGTGTGCTTTTTGCGTAGATAAAGCTACTGCTATAGATTACAAGGATACACATCGCTTGCGTCGCTTTATAACTGAAAGGGGCAAAATATTGCCCCGCAGAGTGACAGGTAACTGTGCTCATCATCAAAGAATGTTAACATTGGCAATTAAAAGGGCCAGAAATATTGCTATTTTGCCCTTTACCGTAGATTAAATTTAAAATGCCAACAATCTAAAACTTATCGGGGAGCAACCAGCTCCCCTTTTTGGTACAGGGGAAAGGAACGATAGTTAAACTACCGTTTAACTATTGTGCCTGTCGATTAAGCTAAGCCGGATTGCAGGAATTATGTTTAAAAAAGAGAATTTTATTTATATAAGAAGAATAATAAGGATGCCTAAAATAGCTTGGCTTTGATTATAGATTTCAAGGAGGTGGTTATTTGTCGGTAAAAGCTAATAATATAGCTCAAGGGGCCTTGATGGCCGCATTGGCCGCCATGTTAGGTTTAATTTCTTTATTTATTCCAATAATCGGGGCAGTAGCCGCCGTTCTTTGGTCTATTCCGGTCATTCTTTTAGCATTTCGTTTTGATCTGAGAACAGCGAGCCTGAGCTTAGTAGTTGCCCTGACCTTAGTCGGAGTTACCGCCGGTCCTGTTGCCGGTATCTCCTTGGGGTTAAAAAGCGGCTTAACCGCCTTGGTTTTTGGCTATGCTTTTAAAAAGGGTCTACCCCCGGGTGTTACTCTTTTGGCCGGAGGTTTTACGGCGGCAATTGGTACCGCCCTAAGCCTGTTAATAGCTTTTTTAATCATGGGAGGCACCTCCCTGGGTTTTGGAGAAATAGAAACAATGGTAGATCAGGTTTTGTCATTCTATGAAGAAACCGGTTTAATCAAGCTAATGCTTACTCAGGGCTTGACGATTACGGAGTTCCGGGCTCAACTGGTGCAGATGATGACTTTAGTGGCTGCCTTAATTCCCGGTTCCTTGGTGTTGGGTTCCCTATTTGGTGCGGGTATAACCTACCTGTTAGCCAGGGAGATTTTTAAGCGGATGGGACAGACATTTAAACCATTGCCCTCCTTTCAAACTTGGCAGCTGCCTTGGTGGACGGTTTATGGCTTGATTATTGGTCTGGCCTTGCTTTTAGGCGGAGACTATTTTGGGAGCGGCCTTTTTAATACTATCGGCAGAAATATTATTTTTATTTATCTGCCCATTTTATTGCTTAACGGTTTGGCGGTAGCTGTCTACTTTTACCATCATTGGACCATAACCCCTTTTATAAAAGTCTTTTTAGTAATTATGTTTTTAATTAATTTACCTGTAATTATTCCACTGGTGGTTTTAATAGGGGCCTTTGATCCCTTGTTTGATTATCGCAAATTAAAATTTATCGGGAAAGAGGGGGAGTAATTAAATGAAAGTTATCTTATTGGAGGATGTAAAAAAACTTGGGGGCAAGGGCAGCGTAATAGATGTAGCGGAAGGCTATGGCAGGAATTACCTGATTCCCAGGGGATTAGCCAAATTGGCCACAGAGGGAAGCTTAAAAGAGGTTGAAGCACACCAGGCAAGGGAGGGAGCCAAGGCCCAAAAGCAGCTGGAAATTGCACAAAAGATAGGTGGCAAGCTCGCCGGCAAGATTATAGAAATACCAGCTAAGGCGGGGGAAAAGGGGCGTCTTTTCGGTTCCGTTACCAATAAAGAGGTAGCCGATGCTATTGAAGCACAATACGAAGTAAAAATAGAAAGAAGAAAAATCGATTTGGCGGATGGAATAAAATCCTTGGGAGATCACCCAATTAAAATAAAATTACATCCACAGGTAACTGCAGAAATGATTGTTAGAGTGTTTGGTCAGTAAGAGAGGGGATTTATAGTGAAAAAAGCAAAAGCAGGAGGGGAGATTCTTTTTGAAAAGACGGAAACCCCTGCCCTTTTGAAGGTGGGCTTGGAAAAGCAAATTAATGCCTTTTATGATCTTCTTTGTCAGATTTATGGTACAGACAAGATAGTTTTAAAGGCCAATAAGCTTGAGGCTTTAAATCAGATTAGATCTAAGAATCTAAGTGAAAGGGTTTTGGGCCTTCAAAAATTGGTTTATGAAGATCCTACCATTGATGATATTTTACTTGAGGAAGAATTGGAAGAGGCATTGGCCGAAATGGAGGTGGTGGTGGCTGATTATATAGCTGCCCAAGCCTTGGGGGATCGTTTGGAACGCTTGATTGGGGATCGGATGCAAGAGAAACATGAGGAATACTACAGAGAGATAAAAATGCAGCTTTTAAGGGAAGAGGGCCATGTTGAAAGCCCTCAAAGCCTAAAAAAATTGGCTCAATTGGAAAAGATGGATCAGGTGAAGCTGGCCAGACCGGTTATGGAAATTTTGCGTCCCAAGAAATTGAAGGAAATCAAGGGACAGGAATCGGCTATTACCGCTTTGGTTGCCAAGCTGATCTC
>CAZCQT010000020.1:0-14345 GCA_964500905.1 uncultured Moorellales bacterium | reverse complement strand
GTGAAATGAGGAGGACAGGAAGAAATGAAAAAGATTTTAGTTTTATTATTGGCTCTTATGATGGCGATAAGCTTGGTAGGATGCCAGTCTGAGGTTCCTGCGGATCCGCCGCCAGTCGGTCCGAAATCCGTTGAAGAAGTGCAAAAGGACTTTCCCATTACTATAGTAGACAGTTATGATAGAGAAATAACCATTGCTAAAAAGCCCGAAAAATTAATTTCCCTTGCACCGGCAAACACTGAAATTTTATTTGCCCTGGGAGCCGGGGACAGAATCTTCGGGGTGACCACTTATTGTGGGTATCCTGCCGCCGCCCTTGAAAAAACAAAAATAGGGGATTTTAGTAATCCCAATATTGAGTTGATTATTGAAATTGAACCGGATGTGGTTTTTGTGGCAACCGGGGTGCAAAAAGAGATCTTAAATCAACTGGAGGAAGTAGGGATTACAGTTGTAACCCTGGATGCCGAGGATTTAGAACAGGTTTTAAAAAATATTAATTTGGCAGGAAAGGTAATAGGTAACGAGGAAGAATCCTCCAAGCTGGTCGCCCAAATGGAGGAGCGAATTCAAACCGTTAAAACAAAGCTGGCAAATGCATCGGAAAAACCTACGGTCTTTTTTGAGGTTTGGGATGATCCTTTGATGACAGCCGGTCCCAGAACCTTTATTAACGACTTGATTGACTTGGCGGGGGGCAGCAATATAGCCTCTGATGCCGCAGAACAATATGGACAGTTCAGTATAGAATTGTTATTGGAAAGGGATCCGGAAATTTATCTGATCAACGATCATGCACATACTCCCAAGGATGTTATGACCAGACCCAATTATGCAGGACTAAGCTCTGTAAAAAATGAAAAGGTATTCGCAATTAATGATGATTTGGTAACCTTGCCAGGACCAAGATTGGTAGAAGGCTTGGAGGAAATGGCTCGTATTCTGCATCCCGAACTCTTTTAAATGAGGTGCAATTAATGAAGGATAAAAGTAGGGGAAAAAAACAAGGTATTATTTTAGCCTGTGGGACAATATTGATTTTAGTAATGATTTTTTGCTTAACAATAGGCCCGGCGGGCATTACCTTTAAAGCGGCCTTGACTCTCTTTGGGGCAAAAATCCCGGTTGTGGGGAATTTCGTCTCCATAGATCAATACCCCTCTACTTATCAAACCATTATTTATGATGTGCGGATGCCTCGCATTATATTAGCCGCATTGGTAGGTGGTGCTTTAGCTGCAGTTGGCACCACCTTCCAAGGGCTTTTTAAAAACCCAATGGCAGATCCCTATATTATCGGAGTTTCCTCCGGAGCGGCTTTGGGTGCTACAATAGCAATTGTAACAGGCTTTAGTAAAATAGTAGGGATTTGGGCATTACCCTTGGCCGCTTTTTCCGGAGCTATTTTGACCACTGTGTTAGTTTATCAAATAGCCCGGGTAGGTAATAAATTGCCTATCTTTAATTTATTGCTGTCGGGAGTAGCCTTAAGCTCCTTTATGACTGCAATCATGTCCTTTTTAATGATCTTAAACTCCAGGGAATTATCCCAAATAATTTATTGGACATTAGGAACCTTTTCCGGTAGAGATTGGTCCCAGGTGCAGGTGGCGGCACCGGTGATTTTATTGGGTATCGGAGTTTTATGGTTTTTTGCCAGGGAACTGAATGCTATGTTATTTGGAGAAGAAACGGCCCGCCACTTGGGTATTGACCCCGAAAAGGTGAAAAAAATTTTACTGGTTGTGGCGGCCACCACTGTGGCCGGTGCAGTGGCAGTAAGCGGTACTATTGGCTTTGTGGGTTTAATTGTACCTCATACGGTGCGTTTGTTAACAGGGCCGGATCATCGGATACTTTTGCCCAGTGCGGTTTTAACGGGAGCCATTTTTATGGTGGCAACGGACACCTTTGCCAAGGTAGCCTTATCTCCCACAGAAATTCCCGTGGGTATTATTACCGCTATTTTTGGCGGACCCTTTTTCATTTACTTATTACGTAAAGGGAAGACCGGCATGTTTTGATTAAGGGGACAGGGGACAGTGGATAGTGGATAGTGGACAGGAAAAGCCTTGCATTCAAAAACAACCGTTCAACCATCGTTCAACCAGGGGGTGGAATTTTTGAGTACCCATATTTCCATAGAAGATTTGGCCTTTCGTTATGGATCCCATCAGGTATTAAAGGAGCTCTCTTTTCAGGTGGAACGAGGAGTTTTTTTGGCCATTGTAGGGCCCAACGGTTCAGGCAAGTCCACCTTGCTAAAAAACTTATCTGCCGTCCTAACTCCTGCTAAGGGTCAAGCCTTTTTAGACGGGAAAGATTTATACAAAATAGAACCTAAAACATTGGCGAAAAAATTGGCGGTTGTACCCCAGGATACAACAGTGCAATTTCCTTTTACTGTAGAAGATGTTGTTTTAATGGGCCGTATGCCCCATCAAGGACGCTTTCAAAGCGATACAGAAAATGACTTAAAGGTTGCTCAGCAAGGGATGGAGAAAACCAATACATGGCACTTGCGGGATAGAAATATTACCGAGCTTAGCGGCGGGGAAAGACAAAGGGTGATAGTAGCCAGAGCCCTGGCCCAAGAACCGAAAATTTTGCTTTTAGATGAGCCTACCGCTCATTTGGATTTGCAGCATCAAATGGAATTATTAAACTTATTGCAAGACTTAAAAAAAGAGCAGCAGGTGACCATTTTAGCGGTATTTCATGACCTGAATTTAGCGGCCCAATTCAGTGAATATGTAATTTTATTGCATCAAGGTAAAATTTACGCAGCCGGAACCCCGGGGGAGGTCTTGACCCCAACTAATCTGGCCGCGGTTTATGGGATGGAGGTGGTAGTGGCTCCCAATGAGCTAACCGGTCGCTTTAATATTATTCCTATAGCACTGACTGACAAAAGGACTGCAAAGCAATCCGTACAAAAACTTCATCTCATTTGCGGAGGCGGCACAGGGAATTTTTTAATGGAGCAGCTGGTGCAACAAGGATATCAGGTAAGCTGTGGCGTTTTAAATATTGGGGATAGTGATTGGAGCAGGGCTAAAGCCTTAGGTTTGTCCATGGTAGAGGAAATACCCTTTGCTGAAATACAAAAGCAAAGCTATCAAGAAAACTACCAGCTGATACTGGAAGCCCAGGGGGTAATTGTGCTTCCCATACCTTTTGGACCGGGCAATGTGGGTAATTTGCGGCAAGCTTTAGATGCTCATCAATTGGGGAAAAAGGTAATTTTAGTAGGAGATATTGATTGCAGGGACTTTACCAATGGAGAGGCAACTGTTCTTTATGAGGAATTAATTAAGGGAGGGGCGGAGAAAGTTTCTCACACCTCCGAGCTTTTGTCTTTACTCCGGTATTTTTAAAAAAATGAACATAAAAGAAGGGTTTTTGGATTTTTAAGAGAAAGATTTGATTAATTAAAAGAAGATATCAAATAAGAACAGACCTTTTTAGGTGCCCTCAATGAGGGGAGAATAGGGAAGCAAGTGAAAATCTTGCACGAACCCATCACTGTAACGGGGACAAATCGGATACAAGGCCACTGCCGGCGGATTAACTAAGAGGCGGGAAGGCGTCCGAGCAGGAAGAACCGAAGTCAGGAGACCTGCCTAAACTGGGAAACTGTAAACGATGGTAAAGTTTTCAGGCCTATGAGCTTGGAAGCTTTTTTTATTTAAATTAATATTTCAGGAGGCTTGTGATATGGAGCTATTAAGACAAACAGTGGGCAGCATTAAGGCATTGGATCAAGAAAGTATGAAATTAGCACGGGAAAGGAGCGATAGCTTGATCAAACCGCCGGGCAGCCTGGGGGCAATGGAAGAGGTGGTAGTCAGAATGGCAGGTATTTACGGCAACCCAACGCCCCCTATTGGTGAAAAGGTTGTTATGGTGATGGCGGGGGATCATGGAGTAGTGGCGGAAGGAGTTTCTGCTTTTCCCCAGGAGGTAACTCCCCAAATGGTGATGAGTTTCCTTCGGGGAGGAGCTGCCATCAATGTGTTATCCCGTCATGCAGGTGCAAGGGTAATCATCACAGATGTGGCTCTTGCCGCCCCTCCTATAGACGATCCAAGGGTTAATCAATGCCGCATTAAAAATGGCACAGAAAATATGGCTAAGGGTCCCGCCATGTCCAGGGAGGAAGCAGTCCAAGGTATTGAACTGGGGATTAGACTGGCCCAAGAGCAGATAGAGCAAGGAGTAAAAATGGTGGCAACGGGGGATATGGGTATCGGCAACACTACCCCCAGTACAGCTATTCTGGCTGTTTTTAGCGGTATTGATGTGGAGGATATTACGGGAAGGGGCACCGGTCTGAACGATCAAGGCCTAAAGCTCAAGCAGCGAGTGATTCGTAAAGCCATAGAGATCAATCAACCGGATTTCCTGGATGGTATTGATGTACTGGCTAAGGTGGGAGGTTTAGAAATTGCCGCTATGGCAGGTGTGATTTTAGGAGCCGCTGCCAAAAGAATTCCTGTAGTAATTGATGGTTTTATTTCCGGGGCTGCTGCTTTGATAGCCAAGGCAATCGCACCTATAAGCGTTGAATATATGCTTGCTTCCCATTTATCCCAGGAGCCGGGGCATAAAATGATGTTAAAAGAATTAGGGCTGAAGCCTTTGCTTCACTTAGACATGCGGCTGGGGGAAGGGACAGGAGCCGCTACCGCCTTTTTAATTTTTGATGGGGCACTAAAATGTCACAATGAAATGCTCACTTTTGCTGAGGCGGGAGTCAGCAACAAAGACTAGGATCTAGGATTTTTTGGAGGCTTCACAAGGATTATTACCTGCCAATGCCGAACAAAATACCTTAATGATTCTTGCTAATGTAATAGCCGGTATCATTATATCATTGCCCTGAAGGTGTTACGATAGTATCACCCTAAACGCAGTGAAGGATCTTGCTCCAAAGAAAGGCTTACATTCATCGTGGTATGGATAACACGTGACCAATTCTGAGTTTAGGGCGGATCTGTTCTTTCTTTATAAGGTTTATAGAAGCAGGTGATTATGATGAAACAAAAGGAATTGATCTTAATTTTTGGGGGGTCCAGAAGCGGCAAAAGCGAATTTGCCGAGGAGCTTGCCGCAGCCCACGGGGGTAAAGTTTGCTATTTGGCAACGGGAGTGGTTATGGATTCGGAAATGAAAGAACGGGTGGAGAAACATCAACAAAGGCGTTCCCCTCATTGGCAAACCTTAGAGGAACCATTAAACCCGATAAAGGCATTGGAAACCTTAAAGGATTATAATGGAATCCTGTTGATGGACAGCCTCTCCGGCTGGCTGGCCAATTTATTATATCAGCATCCTTGGGGGGCCTTTCCTTGGGGCCCGAAAGAAGAAACTGAGGCCTTGGCCAAGGTAGAAAGCTTTTTGGAGAAACTTAAGGAAGCATCCCATAGCTCCCTAGTAGTGGGAGATGAGGTGGGAATGGGGCTTGTGCCCCAAACCCCGGAGGGCCGGGCCTTTAGGGATTTAAATGGCAAAGCTAATCAGTTAACAGCTGCCGTTGCCCACCATGTTTATTTTGTAATAGCCGGTCAGCCCCTCAAAATTAAATGAGCAGAAAATTAAATAGTACCCAAAAATAGAGGTTACTGAAAAAGCCTTGCTTTTGTCATCCTGAGCGTAAGCGAAGGATCTAATCTTTTGTATTAGCACCACTTAGGCAATTATGTTTACGTAACAAAATAATGGACTATTTCTGTTAGCTAGGTGAAAAATTATGTTAACAAGCCTAATTCTGGCTGCGATTGTTTTGGATTTGCTATTGGGGGATCCTCGTTCTTGGCCTCACCCGGTAGTAATAATAGGCAGGGGGATTAGTTTCGGTGAAAAACTAATTCGCCAGTGGTTTAACGACTCCAAAGGCCTTAGATGGGGTGGTGCCTTGCTGGTCCTTGGGATAGTTGGAGGTACCTATATTTTGGTTTGGGGTATTATCAGTTTGGCCAATGCCATTCATCCCTATTTAGGTATGGGGGTTCAAATTTGGCTGCTATATACTTCTTTTGCCCTTAAAGGCTTGCATCAACATGCTCTGGCTGTGGCTAAACCGCTAGAGGCAAAGGATTTGCCGAAAGCCAGATCTAAGGTAGCCTTAATTGTAGGCAGGGATACAGAGCAATTGGATGAAGGGGAAATTACCAGAGCTGTTGTAGAAACAGTTGCGGAAAACACGGTGGATGGCCTTGTTGCTCCCCTGTTCTATGCTTTTATTGGCGGAGCCCCCTTGGCTTTAGCCTATAAGGCAGTTAATACCCTGGATTCCATGATTGGTTACCGAGAGGAACATTATCTGGATTTGGGAAGGGTGGCCGCCAAGCTTGATGATGCTGCTAATTATTTACCGGCACGTCTGGCAGGTTTTTTACTGTTAATAATAGCACCTTTTACCCCGGGAGGTTTAAGCGGAACCTGGAATACTATGAAAAAGGACAGCAGGGCTCATCCCAGCCCCAATGGAGGTATTATTGAAGCCGGTGTAGCGGGAGCCTTGGGGGTGCAATTAGGCGGCCCAAATTACTATTTCGGTAAGGCCAGCCCCCGGGCAACAATGGGCCGGGCCTTGCAGCCGCTGGAAGTAAAGCATATTTATCAAATCATTAAAATTATGTATGCTATTACTTCTTTAACCTTGGCTTTTGGCGGCATTATTTTAAATTGCTTTTAGAATATTGGAGGCGTTGAAATGCGAGCTTACCTTTTGGCATTAAGTTTTTTAACCTGCCTGCCCATTAAAATTAACTATATAGCCACTCGAGAGCAACTGACCAAAAGTCTGTCTTTCTATTCCCTAGTGGGTTTAACTTTAGGGGGAATTATTGCCGGGATCGCCTGGTTAGGTGATTGTCTTGGACTAGGTATCGTAGGTGATGTTCTTACCGTTATTGCCCTGGTTGCTTTAACGGCAGGATTGCATTTGGACGGCCTGATGGATACTGCTGATGGGTTATTAAGCGGCAAGTCAAAGGAGCAAAAGCTGGAGATTATGAAGGATAGCAATGTGGGTGCCATGGGGGCCATTGCTCTCGTCTGTCATTTAATTCTTAAGATCACCTTGGTAATAGCATTAGCCTGGTCTGAAAAATACAGAATATTAATTTTAATGCCTGCTGTGGGAAGGTGGACTATGGTTTATGCTATTGCCCATTACCCTTATGCCAGAGCAAAGCCCGGTTTGGGCGGCATTTTTGACAGAGAAAAAGCCAAACAGAAATTTGGCTGGGCAACATTGATTTTGTGCCTTGCCGCCGGAATTTTAATTGGCTTAAATGCCATTTTAGCTTTAGTAATTACCTTGATATTGATTTCTCTACTAGCCCAGAAACTGACAAGGGCCCTTGGAGGTCAAACCGGGGATACCTATGGGGCAATTGGAGAGACGGCTGAGTTGGTTTTTTTATTAACAATGGTTTTATTAAATAGCCTAGGAACAGGAGTGAATTTTGGATGGATATATTAAAGGCAAAGGCTTGGGCTCCGGGAACATGCGGAGAATTAGTAGAGGGTGCTATCGATGGAAAGACTTTTCAAATTACTTGCCCCATTGACATTGGTTCCACTATTCAAATTAACCGAAACGGAGCGGGTTTTCCCAAAGAGTTCCCCAAAACTGCTAAAGCAATTGAACTGGTAGCTACAAAACTGAATTTGCCCGTTAAAGAACTGAGCTTTGAAAGAGATAGTAAGCTTCTTCCCGGAAAAGGAATGGGCAGTAGTACCGCTGATATTACCGCAGCTCTTTTAGCTGCCGGGCGGCTTGCCGGTAAGGAACTAAGCTCAAAGGAGTTGGCTTCCCTGGCCCTTAGTATAGAGCCCAGTGATGGGATTATGTTTAGAGGAGCAGTAATTTTTGATTGCTGGGAGGGGCAATGGTTTGAGGAACTGGGCGAAGCACCGTCTCTTAATATTTTAGTTGTGGATCCCGGCGGAATAGTGGACACTATAGCCTTTAACCAAGCAGATGCTTTTAAATATTACAACTCCAGGAAAGAAGCTCAGGTTAAAATTGCTCTTCGACTGGTTAAAGAAGGCATTTTGGAAAAGGATTTAGAAAAAATTGGCCGGGGTGCCACAGAAAGTGCTTTAGCCAATCAGGAGCTTTTGCCTAAACCTGATTTGCCCATGTTGATTAATTGGGCAAAAGAAATAAAAGCCTTAGGGGTTAATGTTGCCCACAGCGGCACGGTGATGGGTCTTTTATTGGCGACGGACGGCCCCCACCCTGAGGAAATCATGACCTATCTTAAAAAGAAGAAACCGGAGTGGGATTATTGCCCTACCCGTCTAATTAATGGAGGGCTAAAATAAGAACAGGTGATTAAAGAAGCAAACAGGGGAGGATCTTAATGCGATTGATTATGGTGCGTCATGGGGAGACGATTTGGAATGCAGAAAAAAAAATTCAAGGGCACAGCGATGTGCCTTTAAATGAGGCGGGTAGGAATCAGGTGCTGGCTGCTGCTTCTTATCTGGCAAAAGAAGAACTGGAGGAGATTTACACCAGCGATCTTTCCAGGGCAATGGATACGGCCTTAGCAATAGGAGCCCATCGGGGTTTAACGCCTATTATAGATCAAAGGTTAAGGGAATCTCATATGGGTGTTTGGGAGGGCTTAGATTTTAATACGATTTATACAAGGTATCGAAAAGAATATGATGCCTGGTACGGCAATGAAGAGGGCTTTATTCCCGGTGGAGAAGGAGTTAAAGATGTAGAACAACGAGTAATGAGTTTTATAGAGGAAATTGCACTTAAGCATCAAAATAATGTTGCAATTGCTACTCACGGCGGGGTAATTAAATCTATATTGGCTTGTGCCCTGGGGCCTAAATACCTTTGGGAACAGAGGGTTGATAATGCCTCCATTACTATTGTCCAGGTTAAAGAGCTAAAAATTGTGCCGGAGGCAATTAATATTGTTCCTTGGCAACAGGTAAAAAAGTAGCCTTGCTTTTTGAGAAATCTTATATGCCCCACCTGCTGTTAGTACAAAGCTTCTGCAATGATCAGTGTAATAGCTTGCTGTTAAAGGTTGTTTTAAAAACTTGTATAAAATTTTGCATAATAGCAGGTAAAAGGATAAACTATTAGAATATTTATAGTATTCCATAAAAGCTGCCTTGGTAATAATATTTTTTGCATGTATTCCAGAAATGGGGGCGTAATAATGTTTAACTGGTTCAGAAATCTCAGAAGCTGGGGGAAAATGACTATTTTAGCTTCGGTTTTATTAGTTTTTTTAATTGGGCTTGGTCTTTTGGGTTTGAGCAATATGTCCAATATGAAACAAGAAATGGAGAGGATGTATAAGGTAGATTTACATACCGTAGATCTTTGGGGGCAAATACATACCCATTCCGTGAGTATTTCTACTCACATTTTAAATCATCTGGGAACTGATGATCCATCCGTAATGATCAGAGCCGAAAAAAGTATTGCTGAGGCTAAAGAAATTATTGAGAATTCCCTTGCAGTGTTGGAGGAATTCCCCTTAGGGGAGGTAGAAAAACAACTGACATCGGATTACCAGGAAGCCTATATTGCCTGGGAAAAGGTTAGAAATACTGCATTAAGGTATAGCAAAATGGGAGATAAAGAGGGAGCCCAAGCCCTCATTGATGATGCCGGATCTTTAAGAGATGACACTATTAATTTAGCTATGGAACTGCAACAATTTAATAGAAACAGGGCTGAAAATGCTTACTTGTCAAGTGAAGAGATTTTTAATTCTTCCCTTAAAAATTTTGTCGTGATTATGCTCCTGGCTTCTATATTAGCAATAGCATTGACCTTTTTGATCAGCCGATCTATAGCAATTCCCTTGGCAATTTTAGAAAAAAGTGCGTGGAAGGTAGCAGGGGGCAATTTGACAACAAGCTGGGAGATAAACAGCAGAGATGAAGCGGGCAGATTGTCTGTCTCCTTAACTAAAATGTTGGAGCAATTTAGAGCTTTAATCGGGTCAATTAACAGCAATTCTCATCAAGTTTTTCAAGCATCGGAAGTATTGGCAATTCATACAAATGGGGCCAGGGATACTCTTGAACAAATTACGGTTTCGGTTTCGGAGCTTGCCCATGGTGCAAATGAGCAAGCTAATGCTTCGCAAACTGCAGCAGAGCAAGCAAATCAGATTAACCAAGCTATGGTGCAGAACATGATGAGTATTGATGCGATGGTTAGTGCTACCGGTAAAACCGAAAAATTAATCGAAGTCGGCTTGTTAACCCTAGATAAACAAAACGAGAGTGTAAGGGAAAATGTGGCTGCCTCCAAGGGTGCTTCGTTGGCAGTTGGCAGTTTAGCAAAAGAGGTAGGGGAGATTGGAGGGATTTTGGCTACTATTTCCCAAATTGCTGATCAAACTAATTTACTGGCCTTAAATGCCGCTATCGAAGCCGCAAGGGCCGGGGAACAAGGCCGGGGCTTTGCGGTAGTAGCTGAAGAAATTAGAAAGTTGGCTGAAGAATCCGCGGTTGCCACGGGTGAAATTGGCCAAATTGTCAGTTCTGTTCAATCCGGTGCAGCCAAAGCGGTGGAGGAAATGAATAAAGCAGGTCAAGCCATGAAAGTACAAGAGGATAATGCGGGAAAAACCACAGAGGTTTTTACAGAGATTTCCGATGCTTTAAATGAGATGGTAGCAAGGGTTGATGAAATGATCAGGGGTTCAAAGGAAATAGAAGCAAGTGTTCAGTTTATTACAGCTGAAATTGAAGGCATTGCTTCAGTTTCCGAAGAAAACGCCGCTTCAGCGGAGCAAATTTCAGCCGGTACTGAAGAGCAAACGGCGGCCGTGGAGGAAATGGCAGCCTCGGCAAATGCCTTAGAAATATTGGCTCGCGAGCTGCAACAAGCCGCAGAAAAATTTGTTTTGAGTTGATGGCACAGGGAATGTTTATGAGACAGTTATTTAACGGTAAATTACCCCATGGTTTAAAACGTTATTAGCGAAATAATTGCAAATCAATTTAAATATCAGAAAATTAAAAATTACAGCAGGATTCCCCAACTTTTGTGCGAAACCTTAAAACAAAATGAGCGGCAATTCATTTTGTTTGTTTAAACGAAAGGATGGGGTTTTTTTGCGTTTATTTCAACCTATTAAAATTGGAACAATGGATCTTAAAAATCGAGTTGTGATGCCTGCCATGCATTTATCCTACACTATGGATGGCAGTATTAACGAACAGACAATTAATTTTTATGCAGAAAGGGCCAAAGGCGGTGCAGGTCTTATTATAGTGGGAGGTTGTGCTATTGATGATATAGGCAGCAGTCCTTTTATGATTCGTTTGGATCATCCTCGTTTTCAACCCGGTTTAAAAAAATTAACAAAAGCAGTACAAGCAGGGGGTGCCAAAATAGCCGCCCAACTGTATCAGGCGGGTCGTTATACCCATACGGCATTTACCGGCAAGCCGGCAGTGGCTCCTTCCCCTGTTCCCTCCAGAATGACAGGACAAACACCAAAGGAGCTGACAAAGGAAGAGATTGGGGGGATAATCCAAAGCTTCGCCGATGCAGCAAAGCTAGCCAAGGAATCCGGTTTTGATGCGGTAGAGATTATAGGCAGTGCCGGCTATTTGATTTCCCAGTTTTTATCACCATTAACTAATCACAGGCAGGACGAATACGGAGGCAGTTGGGGGAATCGCTTGAGATTTCCTTTAGAGGTAGTTAAAGCGGTGATTGAAAGTGTGGGTTCAGCTTATCCCGTTCTGGTCAGAGTGGCCGGCAATGATTTTATGGAGGGCAGTAATACAGGAAAAGATACAGTTGCTTTTTGCAAGGAACTGGAGAAGTTAGGTGTAGCGGCTATCAATGTGACTGGGGGCTGGCATGAAACCTTTGTGCCCCAATTAACCATGAATGTCCCCCAAGGGGCTTTCACCTATTTGGCCAATGATGTCAAGCAAGCAGTATCCATACCGGTGATAGCTTGTAACCGACTCAACGATCCCCTGTTGGCGGAAGAAGTGCTGGCAACGAAACAGGCGGATTTAATAGGAGTAGCGAGGCCTTTTTTGGCTGATCCCCAGTGGGCAAACAAGGTGCGGGAGGGCAAAATAGCTGAAATCAGCCCCTGTATTGGTTGTAACCAGGGTTGCTTGGATTATGTGTTTACAGGGAGGCCGGTAACTTGTTTGGTTAATCCCGGGGTGGGGAAGGAAAAGGAAACTGAGTTATTGCCTGCTGCTGCTTCTAAAAGTATTTTAGTGGTTGGGGGCGGTGTGGCAGGTATGATGGCTGCTCGTGTACTGGCCATAAGGGGGCATAGTGTTTCCTTGTGGGAGCAAGGGGAAAATTTTGGCGGGCAATTAAAGCTGGCTGCCTTGCCCCCCGGCAGACAGGATTTTTCTTATTTAATAGATTATCTGGTTAAACAAATGGAACTTTTAGAAGTAAAGGCCCGGCTAAATAAAAAAGCAGATCTTGATAATATTACAGCAGATGATTTTGATGAAATTATTATAGCAACCGGGGCTACGGAACAAGGTTTGGCTTTACCGGCTTGCGACGGAGCAGAAGTGATCTCCGCCTGGGATGTTTTGGCCGGTAATAGGGTTGTGGGAAAAGATGTGGTAGTCATTGGCGGAGGCCCCACAGGTGTGGAGACGGCCCTATATTTGGCTGAAAAGGGCGGGGTTTCACCAGACGGTTGGTATTTTCTTAATTGGTACGGAGCAGAGGATAGGGACAAGCTGGATTCCCTTCTTTACCATACCAGCAGAAATATTACTATAATTGAAATGGGCAAAAAACTAGGGGTTGGTTTTGGTACCTCTACCAGGTGGTTTATGTTGGCTGATTTAAAACGTTATGGGGTTAAAACGATTTTGGGGCAGAAAGTTACCGGCGGGGATATACAATGTGTCATTATCGGCGAAGGGGCGGAGGTTCAAAGGATACCCGCCGATACAATTGTGATCGCCACGGGAACAAAGTCGGAAAATGGTCTTTATAAGCAATTAAAAGAACGAGGCCTAAATTGTCATTTAATTGGAGATGCTCTGGAGCCAAGGGGGGCTTTAGAGGCCATTCACGAAGCATTTGCACTGGGATTAAGGCTTTAATTTATCATAGACTGCCTTAATATTTATCTAATTGGCTTAAGTTGGTTAAAAAGTAATGCGGTTTGGGCTTGTCAAAGCTTGTCTAATACTAGTACAATAAGGAAGGAGAGATGACAAAGGGGGAGCTGCTGGTGACGGACTATCAGCCCCAGGTTAAAAACTGGGAAAATGTAGATTTTAGTGCGAGAAGACAGGCTAGAAAAGAAGCAAAACAAAAAAAACAGCGAAAAATACTTTTTGGTGTTATTGGGCTGATAATATTAGTCTTTTTTATAAATTTTTTGTATAAACAATCTTTTGGTTATATTGCCTCACTGGATGATACGGTTGTTGCACAGGTAAAAAATAAGAAAGAAGCAGAAGGTATTTGGGAAGAGCTTATTAAAGAGGAAACACAAAGATTTGGTAAAACCGTGACTCCTTCAAAGGAATTAACAATTGAAAAAGCCGGTAAAAAGGTTGCCAACTTTTACATAGGTGATGAACTAAAAAATCTGCTCAGGGGTCAGGTCGGTTGGTTGACAGATGTTTACACAGTTAAGGTTGACGGCGAATCCTTTTTTTCCTTAACGGACAAAAAGGTAGTGGAAAATATTCTGGAAGAATATAAAGAAAGATTTAATATTGAACTGGAGGAAGATGTAAAGCTGCTTTCCTTGGGTTTTAAAGAAGATGTAGAAATAGTACAGGAAATAGCAGATACAAAAAGTATAGATACCATTGAAAAAGCCTTAGATAAGCTCAACACCTTGAAAATAGCCAATAGCGAGTATGAAATTAAAAAAGGGGATAATTTTTGGGATATTGCCAGAAAATACGAAACCAGTACTGAAGAACTGATGCAACTCAACCCCGAGGCCAAGCCCGAAAAATTGATGCCGGGGCAAGTAATTTTGATTAAACTGGGTCAGCCCCAAATAACTGTACAAGCTATTTTAGAAACCACCGTAGTGGAGGCAATTCCTGCTCCCATCAAATACATAGATGATTCTACCTTGTTGACCAATGATCGCAAGGTAGTAGAAGAGGGGGCACCCGGGGAAAAGGAAGTTGTCTACAAAATTACCTATGAAAACGGTTTTGAAAGCGTCATTGAAGCCCTAGAGGAGACAATTTTAAAAGAACCGGTAGAAAGAGTCATTAAGAAGGGAACCAGAACGGTTCTTTCCAGAGGTGTAGGCAGAAATTATGGTGTAGTTGCCGCATCCAGAATAACCGATAATTATGGCTGGCGT
>CAZCQT010000019.1:11034-14438 GCA_964500905.1 uncultured Moorellales bacterium | reverse complement strand
TAAAAGCAAAGAACCCATATAAAGCGTCATTCTTGCTATTTTTTCTATTTTCCATTATGGTGTAGCTGAAGGGGGGCCGAGGCTTATGTCAACTGCTCAACAAATAGCTAATTTAATTGATCATACCTTATTAAGGCCAACGGCAAGTGTGAAGGAAATTGAAGGGATCTGCAGGGAAGCAGTGCAGTATAAGTTTCACACTGTTTGCGTTAATCCAAGTTATGTAAACTTAGCGGCAGAACTTTTAAAAGGAAGCAATGTAAAAGTTTGCAGTGTTGTGGGTTTTCCTTTGGGAGCCAATACTTTGCTGCAAAAGCAGAGAGAGACCGAGGAATGCTTTTCAAATGGTGCCGAAGAAATAGATGCGGTAATAGCTTTGGGGTCTATTAAATCTGATGATTGGGGATATGTAGAGAAGGAACTGTCAGCACTAAGGCTCCTGACCAAGGATCAAGGGATTTTCAAAGTAATTATGGAAACAGGGCTGCTAAAAGAAGGTGAGTTGATTAGGGCCTGTACTGTTGCAAAGAATGTCGGGGTTGATTTTGTAAAAACCTCCACCGGCTTTTTAGGAGAAGGAGCTACTGCAGATAAAGTAGCTATGATGAAAAAAACGGTTGGTAAGCAAGTTGGTGTCAAAGCTTCCGGTAGAATTAGAAGCTGGCCTCAAATGCAATTAATGCTAAAGGCGGGAGCAATCCGCATTGGTACAAGTAGTGGGGTAACTATTATGGAAGAATTTTTAAAAGAGCAAATAAAAGATTAATATCATTTGTGGTATAGATACATAATTTTAAAGTACCTTTTGTTGCTTAAAAATAACGCTAATAAGAATTAATTTGATATTCAACTAGGCGATCTAGTATAATTACCTTAAAAGAGTTAAGGTGGGAGTAGAGACTTGCCTAAAACAATTATCGCTTTAGCAGGAAGCCCAAGAAAAAGAGGGGCAACGGGGATGTTAATGGGGGCAGCCATCAAAGGGGCCAAAGATATCGGGGTAAATGTTGAAATTATTTATGCTAATAATATGAATATTAAACCATGTCAAGGGAATGGGCATTGTTTGAAACTGAATGGATGCATTTATCAAGATGATATGTCCATGTTTCAGGATTCCTTTCTGACAGCCGATGGTTTTATCATCAGCTCCCCCGTCTACTTTGGCAGTGTGACCGCCCAGTTGAAAACAATCATAGATCGGTGTCAGGTTTTTTGGGCAATTAAACAGAATAACAAAACAGTGCCTATTGGGGGGAAATGGCGTCCCTTGCTGTTTATTGCAACTTCGGGTTTGGATAATAAAAGGGGTGATCGTTTTGATGGCTCCTTAGAGGTTATCAAGAACTTAGGTTATGCACTGGATTTTAATATATTTAAGACTGTTTTAGTAGCAAATACAGATCAGATGCCTTTGTTAGAAAATTCGCCGGAAATTGCTCAAGCCTACCAAGCGGGAAAATCCCTTGGTGATGAAATATTTAAAGAGGTGGATGTTTGTAATGGATAGAGGTTAGGCTTTTCACTTTCTATACTTCTGCTTAAAAAAGACCCATGGGTCTTTTTTTAAAAAGTATATTCCCCTTTTCCGTTCAATAAATATGGAACGGGGGGAATTGCCATGTTTGAATTGACTTCAATCTTTTTTCTTGTCAGCTTGGCTGTTTTAGCCTTTGTCTCCGAAGAAATTTTAATTAAAATGGGTAAAAAGGAATGGGTTAAGATGGTTAATCTGGGCCTGGGTATTATAGGCCTAGTATTGCTGCTAAACATGTTAAAAGAATTTATGCAATTAATGCGTTTTTTTGCCAACTGGTGAGAGGGCCCTTTGCATATGTTATAATAAATTGTATCTTAAATGTGCAGGTGATTTTAATGGAGCAATTTCAACTTCAGTCTGATTTTCAACCTAAAGGGGATCAGCCCAAGGCAATCAGCGATTTAGTAGCGGGAATTAAAGGGGGACATGTGCATCAAACTCTTTTAGGTGCTACAGGAACCGGCAAAACTTATACTATGGCCAATGTGATTCAGGCTATTCAAAAGCCAACATTGGTGATGGCCCCCAATAAAACCTTGGCAGCTCAACTATGCAGTGAGTTTCAAGAGTTTTTTCCCAATAATGCAGTGGAATACTTTGTCAGCTATTATGACTATTATCAGCCTGAGGCCTATATTCCTCAAAGTGATACCTATATCGAAAAGGACAGCTCCATTAATGATGAAATAGATAAATTGCGTCATTCGGCTACGGCAGCCCTTTTTGAAAGAAAAGATGTTATTATCGTAGCCAGTGTCTCTTGTATTTATGGTCTGGGCTCTCCGGAATATTATCAAAATTTAGTTTTATCTTTGCGGGAGGGACAAAACTATGATCGGGAGCAGATTTTAAAAAAATTGGTGGAAATACAATATAATCGCAATGATTATGATTTTCAAAGGGGCACCTTTCGGGTACGGGGAGATGTAATAGAAATCATTCCCGCTTCCAGTCAGGAAAAAGCTATCCGGGTGGAAATGTTTGGTGATGAAATAGATCGGATAATAGAGGTGGATACTTTAACAGGTGAATTGTTAAATGCCAGAAAGCATGTTTCTATTTTCCCGGCCAGCCACTATGTAACGGATCGGGAGGTATTGGAAAAGGCCATTTCTACTATTGAAATTGAATTAAAGGAGCAGCTTGCAATTTTAAAAGAACAGGACAAGCTTTTGGAGGCTCAACGGCTGGAACAAAGAACCCGCTATGATATAGAGATGATGCGGGAAATAGGTTTTTGCCAAGGCATCGAAAACTATTCCCGCCATTTAACAGGCAGAGCACCGGGAGAGGCCCCATTTACCTTATTGGATTATTTCCCCGATGATTTTTTATTGATTATTGATGAATCCCATGTGGCAGTACCTCAAATCGGGGGGATGTATAATGGGGACTACTCCAGAAAATCCACCTTAGTGGAGCACGGTTTTCGTTTGCCTTCTGCTGTGGATAATCGCCCCTTGAAATTTGCTGAATTTGAAGAAAAAATCAGTCAAGTTGTTTATGTTTCCGCTACCCCCGGCAACTATGAGCTGGAGCATAGCACTGCGGTGATTGAACAAATCATTCGCCCCACCGGGCTTTTGGATCCGCGTATCGAAGTGCGGCCGGTGGAGGGGCAAATTGATGATTTGTTGGAAGAAATTCGTCGGCGGGTAGAGAAAAATCAGCGGGTTTTGGTCACTACCTTGACCAAGAGGATGGCAGAAGATTTGACTGATTATTTTAAGGAAATGGGGGTAAGAGTTCGTTACCTTCACTCTGATATAAAAACCTTGGAACGAATGGAAATCATCCGGGATTTACGGTCGGGTGAATTTGATGTATTAGTAGGGATTAACTTGTTAAGGGAGGGGCTGGATCT
>CAZCQT010000019.1:0-11024 GCA_964500905.1 uncultured Moorellales bacterium | reverse complement strand
CTTGTGGCTATTCTGGATGCAGATAAAGAGGGGTTTTTGCGATCCGAACGCTCTTTAATTCAAACTACGGGCCGGGCCGCCAGAAATGCGGACGGTACAGTTATTATGTATGGGGATCGGGTTACATCTTCTATGGAAAAGGCTATAATGGAGACTAACAGGAGGCGGGAAATCCAAGCAAATCACAACAAGCAGCATGGAATTATTCCTCAAACTATTAAAAAGGCCATGCCCAAGGCTTTAGAAGTAAGTTATGCTGCCGAAGGAAAAGGCATATACAGTGCAAGGGAAAAAGTAACTAAAAAACTTACTAAAAAAGAAATTAAAACTATGATTACTCAATTAGAAAAAGAAATGCAATCAGCGGCTAAGAGCTTGGAGTTTGAAAGAGCGGCAGAGCTCAGGGATGCGTTGTTTGAATTAAAGACTGAATATGGGGTTTAAGTAGACAGGTAGGGGCGGGGCTTTGCTCCGCCCGTAAGGGACAGGCTTGCATGCATTGCGTTGAAGAGTGGGAGGAGCAGAGCCCCTCCCCTACATGCACCCTGACCAACTTTCCAACCGACCAACTAAAAAAATTGGAGATGCAAAAATGAAAAATCAAATCAGAATTAAGGGTGCCAGAGAGCACAATTTAAAAAATATAGACTTGGAAATTCCCAGAGATAAATTAGTGGTTATTACCGGCTTAAGCGGTTCCGGCAAATCATCCTTGGCCTACGATACTATTTATGCGGAAGGGCAAAGAAGATATGTTGAATCTTTATCCGCCTATGCCAGGCAGTTTTTGGGACAGATGGATAAGCCGGATGTGGACTACATTGAAGGGCTTTCCCCCGCTATATCCATAGATCAAAAAACCACCACTAAAAACCCTCGCTCCACTGTGGGCACAGTTACGGAAATTTATGATTACCTAAGGCTTTTATATGCCAGGGTGGGTAAGGCTCACTGTCCAAACTGCGGTAAACCCATTGCCAGACAAACTGTCAGTCAGATTGTAGATCAATTAATGGTGTTACCGGAAAGAACCAGGCTGCAGATTCTTGCTCCCCTTATTCGCGGCAGAAAAGGAGAGCATCAAAAAATTTTGGAGGATTTAAAGCTGGATGGTTTTGTTCGTGTTCGTGTCAACGGGGAAATCAGAGAATTAACAGAGGAAATAAAACTGGCAAAAACTAAAAAGCACTCTATCGAAGCCGTAGTTGACAGGGTGATCCTAAAGGAAGGAATTGAAAGTCGTTTGGCGGATTCCTTGGAAACCGCTTTAAAAATGGGGGAAGGCCTGGTTATTGCTTTAACTGATGAACAAGAGCTGCTATTCTCAGAGCATTTTTCCTGTGTGGATTGCGGCATTAATTTGGAGGAAATTAACCCCAGGACCTTTTCCTTTAACAGCCCTTTTGGTGCTTGTCCCGTCTGCACCGGTTTGGGCTTTAAAATGGAAATGGATCCGGATTTGGTAATTCCCAATAAGGCTTTATCAATTAATGAGGGGGCCATTGCACCTTGGGGTAAAATGACAGGTAATTACTACCCCCAAATTTTAAAGGCCGTAGCCGATTATGCCGGATTTTCTCTGGATACCCCCATTGAAGACTTGGATGAATCCGAGGTTCGGCTCCTATTGTATGGTTCCGGCAAGGAAAAGATCAAATTTCGTTATCGGGATTTAAGGGGAAGAAACAGGCTTTTTGATGTGCCTTATGAAGGAGTAATTCCTAATTTAGAAAGAAGATACCGGGAATCACAGTCCGATTGGGCCAGAGATGATACCGAGCAATATATGAGTCGCAATCATTGTCCCGCATGTCAGGGCGGGCGTTTACGTCCGGAGGCTTTAGCAGTGACAATAGGCGGAATCAATATTGACACCTTAACTCGTTTATCCGTAGAAAAAGCCCTGGAGTTTTTTAATGAGCTGCAATTGAGTGAAAGGGATAATCTAATTGCTTATCAAATTTTAAAAGAGATCAAGAGCCGTCTGGGCTTTTTGGTAAATGTCGGCTTGGATTATTTAACTTTGGCCAGGTCGGCAGGCTCCTTGTCCGGCGGAGAGGCTCAAAGAATTAGATTGGCTACCCAAATCGGCTCTAGCTTAATGGGAGTTTTATATATTCTTGACGAACCCAGTATTGGTCTGCATCAAAGGGATAATGCCCGTTTAATCAAGACTCTCAAGGAATTAAGAGATTTGGGCAACACCTTAATAGTTGTAGAGCATGATGAGGAAACCATGTATTCAGCTGATCATATAGTGGATATTGGTCCGGGAGCAGGTAAATTAGGCGGAGAGGTTGTAGCCGCAGGAACTATAGAGGATATCATGCAGGAACCCAATTCCGTTACAGGTCAATATTTAAGCGGTAAAAAGCAAATACCGGTGCCGCTGCTACGCAGGCCGGGTAACGGCAAGTGGCTGATAATTAAAGGGGCTAAGGTCAACAATTTAAAAAGTATCAGTGTGGAGATACCTCTGGGGCTTTTTGTTTGTGTCACCGGTGTTTCCGGCTCGGGCAAAAGCTCTTTAATTAACGAGGTCCTTTATAAAAGCTTAGCTCAGCAGTTGCATCGGGCTAAGACAAAACCCGGGGAGCATCTGGATATTGCAGGGGTAGAGCATTTGGAAAAGGTAATTGAAATAGATCAATCACCCATTGGCAGGACCCCCCGTTCCAATCCGGCTACCTACACAGGGGTTTTTGATGACATTAGGGCTACCTTTGCGGCTACCCAGGATTCTAAAGTGAGGGGTTATAAGCCGGGGCGGTTTAGTTTTAATGTAAAAGGGGGCAGATGCGAGGCCTGCAAAGGGGATGGCATCATTAAAATTGAGATGCATTTTTTGCCCGATGTTTATGTGCCCTGTGAGATTTGCAAAGGCAAAAGATATAATAGGGAAACCCTGGAGGTAAAGTACAAGGGAAAAAATATCGCAGATATTTTGGCCATGACCGTGGATGAAGCCGTAGAATTCTTTCAGCATATCCCTAAAATCAAAAGAAAATTGGACACCCTTAAGGATGTGGGTTTAGGTTATATTACCTTGGGGCAACCTGCTACTACCTTATCGGGGGGAGAAGCCCAAAGGGTAAAGTTAGCTACGGAGCTTTCCCGTCGTACCAATGGTAAAACTCTATATATTTTGGATGAGCCTACAACGGGGCTTCATACTGCAGATATTCACAAGCTGCTGGATGTTTTGAATCGCCTAACTGATGGGGGAGATACTGTTTTAGTAATTGAGCATAATTTAGATGTGATTAAAACAGCGGATTATATTTTGGATTTGGGTCCGGAAGGAGGTATCAGAGGCGGTGAATTAATTGCCAAGGGTACACCGGAGGAAATTGCCTCTAATCCCAATTCCTATACCGGTCAGTTTTTGCTGAAAGTTTTGGGAAGAAAGGACGGCAGCCATGGAGGAGAATATTCAGAGGAAGTTAGAGCTTCTTCCTGCTAAGCCCGGGGTTTATTTAATGCTGGCTAAAAATGGCAGCATCATTTATGTAGGCAAGGCCGCTTCCTTGCGTCAAAGGGTTCGTTCTTACTTTAGAACCAGTAGCAACCATTTGCCAAAGGTTTTAGCCATGTTGAATCATGTGACGGATTTTGAGTATATTTTAACAGATTCAGAGGTAGAAGCCTTGATTCTGGAGTGCAATTTAATTAAAGAGCATCGGCCAAAATACAATATCAGCTTAAGAGATGATAAGCATTATCCCTATTTAAAGCTAGATTTAACTCATCCCTATCCCAGGCTGACAATTGTACGCTCTATTAAAAAGGATCAAAATCGTTACTTCGGGCCCTTTACCCAGGTAGGGGCTTTAAATGAAACTATAAAATTATTGAGAAAACTTTTTCCTTTAAGAACCTGTACTGACAGCACACTAGCCAGGACTGATCGGCCCTGCTTAAATTATCATATAGGGCGTTGTCTTGCACCTTGCTTAAATGAAATTACTGTAGAGGATTATCAAGAAATAGTAGACGAAGTAATTTGTTTTTTGGAAGGCAAGCAAGAAACCCTAATTCGCCGTTTAAGAGAAAGGATGGAACAAGCTGCCCGGGAACTTCAATTTGAAAAGGCGGCGGAGTTAAGGGATCAAATTCAAAGCGTAGAGCAGGTCTTAGAAAAACAGAAAATCATTTCAGCGGGGCAAAAAGATTATGATGTAGTTGCCTTTGCCAAGGAAGCTGATGAAGCTTGCGTACAGATTTTCTTTATTCGAGGCGGTAAGCTCTTAGGCCGTAATCATTTCTTTATGGAGGGTACGGAGGATTTAAGTTCTGAAATAATCATGACTACTTTTCTGAAGAGGTATTACAGCCAAGCAGAGGAAATACCGGGTGAAATTTTATTAGGCACACAACCGGAAGAAAAGGAATTGCTGGAGACTTGGCTTACCGGGTTACGAGGTAAAAGGGTACAATTGAGGGTGCCCAAAAGAGGCGAAAAATTTAAACTGGTGGAAATGGTCATAAAAAATGCCCAAATACTTTTAGAAGAAGAATTAGCTGCGAAAAGAAAAAATAGAATGTTAACCACAGACGCTGTGCTGGAATTGCAAAAGGTATTGGGGTTGCCTAAACCCCCCTTTAGGATAGAGGGCTATGATATTTCTAATATTCAAGGCAAATTAGCCGTTGCTTCTATGGTAGTATTTGAAAATGGAGAGGCCAAAACATCTGATTATCGCCGTTTTCGTTTGAGAACTGTTGATGGGCCTGATGACTACGCCTCCATGAGAGAAGTCTTGTCTAGGCGGTTCAAATACTTGGTTAAGAGCTCGGAAACCAAAACGACAAAGGATAAATTTGCTTTATTGCCGGATTTAATTTTAATTGATGGGGGCAAGGGCCAACTCAGTACAGCCTTAAAAGTGCTGAAGGAGTTGGATTTAGGGGAAATACCCCTGTTTAGTTTAGCGGAAAAGGAGGAATTGCTTTTTCAATGTGGGGATTCCCGGCCTATAGCTTTACCGGCTGACTCAAATGCACTTTACCTTGTGCAAAGGGTGAGGGATGAGGCCCACCGTTTTGCTTTAACCTATCACAGGGATCTGAGAAGCAAAAAATTAACTAAATCTGCCCTGGATGAGGTGCCCGGAGTGGGACCAAAAAAGAAAAAGGCCCTGTTAAATTATTTTGGCTCTGTTCAAAGGATCAGGGAAGCCTCTGCAGAGGAGTTGCAGCAAGTAGAAGGAATTAACCAAAAGGCAGCTATGGCTATAAAGGAATATTTATAATTTATAGAGGGGGATCATGATGAAAAAAACTTTATTAATAATTGACATGCTTAATGATTTTTGCACAGGGGAAGGGGTGTTGGCCTTAAATTCGGACGATGAGGTTTATGCCGCACCGATTATCCCTTTTATAAGGGAAAAGCTACTGGAGGCAATTCAGGAGGACTGGCAAATTATTTTTATCAGTGATCATCATGAACCTGATGATGAGGAATTTAAAAGATTTCCTCTTCACTGTGTAAGGGATACGTATGGAGCTAAAATAATTGAGGATTTGACCGATTTGCTTCCTGAAGGTAAAGAGGTTTATTACTTAACTAAGCAACGCTACAGCAGCTTTTATAATACTAATTTAGAAGAATTATTGGAGGGCACGGAAGAGGTGCATGTGGTGGGAGTTTGTACTAATATTTGTGTTCTCTATACGGTAGAAGAACTGTGCAATCGGGATCTAAAGGTTATCGTGTACAAAGAAGGCGTAGCCAGCTTTGATGAAGAAGCCCACAAATTTGCCCTAAAGCAGATGGAAACCGTTCTGGGAGCAAAAATTGTTTAAAGGGACGGGAAAAGATTTTAACCATTGTTCAACTACTGTTCAACTACTGTTCAACTGACAAAAGAAAGGAGCTAAAAATGAAATATAAACTTGTGGCTTTAGATGTTGATGGTACCTTAATCAACAAAAATAAGGAAATAACCCCAAGGACAAAGGAGGCTATTAGGGAAGTTCGCCGCTTGGGAGTGGAGGTTACCCTTTGTACAGGAAGAATGCTGGCCGCTACCAAGCCTTTTGCCCATGAGTTAGAGCTTTCACTTCCGCTCATCACTTATAATGGAGGTTTAGTAGTACATTATAATAACGGGCAGGCAATTTATGAGCGAACCTTGGCACGGGAGTCGGCTTTGGAGATTATTAAAGGGGCCAGAGAGAAAGGCTTCGCTATTCATTATTACCATGATGACAGGTTATTGGTGGAAGAAATAACTAAAGGCAGTAAGATGTATGCCGAATATTCAGGGGTACCCCTGGAAAAAATAGATGATCTTTTAAGTTTGCCTTTTAACCCTCTTAAGCTGCTTTTAATTGGAGAAACAGAATCCTTAAACGATTTTCAGGTTCAATGCAAAGGAAAATTGGGTGATGAGATTTATATTACCAGATCTTGGCCTATCTTTTTGGAATTTTTAGACCCTCAGGCCAATAAAGGCAGAGGTTTAAAAGAATTATCCGGCTATTTGGGCATCCAAAAGGATCAAATAGTCAGCATTGGAGATAATTATAACGATTTGGCCATGTTTGATTATGCGGGAGTAAAGGTTGCTATGGGAAATGCAGAGGATGTCTTAAAAGAAGCAGCTGATTTCGTTACCGGTACTAATGAGGAAGGTGGCGTAGCTCAAGTGTTGGAAAAGATTATAGAGGGTAAATTATAAAAAGGTATTCCGGGCAAATTGGAGAAGGAATCTTTAAATTACATACCAAGGGAGGAGAAAAGCTTGTTGCCTGATGAAATAAGATTAGTGATTGTTACGGGAATGTCAGGTGCCGGAAAAACTCAGGGAATTAGGAGCCTTGAGGATTCAGGGTTTTTTTGTGTTGATAATCTGCCTCCCGCCTTAGTGCCTAAATTTCTGGAATTATTGCTATCTCAGGGGAGGGTGCCCGACAAGGTTGCCTTGGTAATGGATGCCAGGGGCGGGACTCTTTTCGATGCTTTTGAGGAAGCTTTGGAATATTTGCATCGCTTTGGATTTCGTTACGAGATTATATTTTTTGATGCCACCGAGGAAGCCTTGGTAAAACGTTATAAAGAAACCAGAAGGCGGCACCCCATCTTTTTGGAAGGGGGAATTTTGGAAAGTATCCGCCAGGAAAAAGAAAAATTGAAAGAAATAAGAGAAAAAGCAGATAAAATAATTGATACAAGTGATTTAACCAATGCCCAATTAAAAGAAAAAATGCAGGCCCTGTTTCATGATGTGGGGGATCGTAGGCTGGCTGTCACTGTAATGTCCTTTGGCTTCAAGCATGGAATACCTTTAGATGCGGATTTGGTAATGGATGTGCGTTTTTTACCCAACCCTTTTTACAAGGAAACTCTTCGCCCTTTAACCGGCCTGGATGAACCGGTTATAGATTATGTTCTGTCCAATCCGCCCAGCCAGGATTTTTTGCAACGCTTTAGCGAGTTATTGCACTTTTTAATCCCTTATTATACTCAGGAGGGAAAAACTCATTTAGTAATCGCCATCGGCTGTACCGGCGGCCAGCATCGCTCAGTGGCCCTTTCGGCGGAAATTGCCCGAGCTTTAGAACAACAGGATTGCAGAGTTTATGTTGCTCATCGCGATATAAACAGGGAGCGAGGGCAAAAGCTATGAAAAGGCCATTTAAATGGCTTTATCCCGGACTAAAGGTTAAGCGCTGGCTATTATTAAGCCTCTTTGGCATGGCATTATTTTTGTTTGGTATTTTATTTTTGATTAGATTTACAATAGTGGTAGATTTTTTTAATATTATGCGAGGCTTTGCCAAGGGCTGGTTTTTTCATCCCCAAAGCAAAATTTGGGGATCTGTTGCTGCTTTGGCAGGCTTGTTTTTTATCATATTCGGATTTAAAAAAATGTTGGATTCCATTCTTAATGTTGTTGTGCCCGCTAATCCTGAAAAGCTTGTGGAAACCCTTTACAATCATCGTAGCTTAGGAAAGGGGCCAAAGATTGTTGCTCTTGGGGGAGGGACGGGACTCCCTATCTTGTTGAGGGGCTTGAAAAGTTATACCAGTAATTTAACAGCCATTGTCAGTATGGCCGATGATGGGGGCAGTTCCGGCCGCTTAAGGGGGGAATTGGGAATTCTCCCCCCCGGAGATTTAAGAAACTGCTTAATAGCCTTGGCGGATAGGGAGCAAGTAATGGAGGAATTGCTAAGTTATCGTTTTGAACAAGGGGGTACCTTGGCGGGTCATAATGTAGGCAATCTATTATTAGCCGGTTTGGCGGAATTAAGGGGAGATTTTAATTTAGCAGTCCGGGAGCTAAGTAAGGTGCTGGCCGTAAAAGGACGTGTCATACCTGCTACTCTTACACCCGTAGTTCTGGGTGCGGAGTTGATTGACGGAGAGAAAATTTGTGGAGAAAGTAAAATTACCCTTTCCACCACAACTATTAAAAGAGTATATCTGGAGCCGGAGGATTGCGTAGCTTTGCCGGAAGCATTGGAAGCCATTAAAGAAGCGGATTTAATAGTGCTGGGTCCGGGCAGTTTATTTACCAGCGTAATTCCTAACCTGTTGATCAAGGAAATCAGGTCGGCAGTTCAGCAGGCTTCCGCATCTGTGGTTTATGTATGTAATATTACAACTCAGTTCGGTGAAACGATAGATTTTTTGGCATCGGATCATGTAAAGGCTCTCCAAACTCATGGGGGCGTAGATTTAATAGATACAGTTTTAGTTAATACAGCCCCTTTTCGGGGAAGAAAAAAGAAGGGGCATGATTATCCAAAGCCTGTGGCCGTTGATTTAGTTGAGTTGCAAAAACTAGGGGTTGAAATTATCGGTGAGGATCTGGTGGATCAATTTATCGGTACTCAGCATGATGCTGATAAATTAGCCCGCCAACTGATTCGGTTAATCTTTTGGCAAAAGGAGCAAAAGGATAGGTTTAGAATGTTGGAATTATATTTTCAAGATAGATTTAAAAAGTTGATGGATTCTTAATTGTGGAATCTTGATTAAGGTTTAGTTACAAAGGGGTGAGAAGGTTGTCCTTTTCAGTAGCAGTTAAATCCGAATTAGCCAGGGTGGTTCCTAAAAATAAATGTTGCCAAGTCGCTGAGCTGTCTGCTTTTATAAGTCTGGATGGTTCCATCAAGGAGTTGGGAGAAGGGTTGCCCGCCTTGGTAATGAGTAATCATAGCGGATCTGTGGCAAGAAAAATCTATAAGCTTTGTAAGCTTTTATTAAAAAACTTGAACATTCAAGTGGCAGTTACTAAAAAGCCCTATTTGAAAAAGCAAAATGTTTACCATGTTATCATCCCCTATCAAGACGGGTTAGAGGAAGCTGTGCTATCCCTCGGCCTAGTGGTAACCGATTCCGGTTGGCAAGCCCATTGGCAGCCCCTTGCTTTTCAAAAAAAATGCTGTCAAAAGGCCTATTTGCGGGGATCCTTTTTAGGTGGAGGCTCAGTCAATAACCCCGAAGGCAACTATCATTTAGAGATCATTACAAAGGATGCTATTCACTCCCAGATGATTTCCAATTTGATGGAAAATTTTGAATTAAAACCCGGTATAAGCAAGCGAAAACAATACTATGTGATCTACCTTAAGGAAAGCGATCAAATCGTGGATTTTTTAAATATCGTAGGTGCACATAGAGCCTTATTAGAGTTCGAAAATACTAGGGTTCTAAAGGAAATGCGGAATCAGGTTAATCGCTTAGTTAACTGCGAAACTGCTAACTTAAGTAAAACGGTAGAAACCGGAGTCAGGCAGGTAGAGATGATTCGCTTTTTAGAAAAAGAAATTGGCTTAGAAAAGTTATCGCTGCCTCTAAGGGAGATGGCTAGATTAAGGTTGGAATTTCCGGATGCCAGTCTGAGAGAGTTAGGCCAGATGCTAGATCCTCCGGTGGGAAAATCCGGAGTTAATCACCGCTTACGTAAGTTAGAGGCGAAAGCAGAGGAGCTTAAGGTTAAGAATTAAACTCCTTGTTAAAGTCTATGGTTAAGAAATCAGATTACTTAAAGTGGGGGACCAAAAGATGCAAGTGGGGATGGGACTAAAGTTAATACAAACACAAAAGCTGATCATAACTCCTGAGTTTCGTCAGGCCATCGCTATTTTGCAATTGCAAAGCCAGGAGCTGGAGCATTTTATAGAACAGGAACTGATGGAAAATCCACTTTTGGATTTGACGGATGAAATGGTTGAAGATATTGCTCCGCAGGAGAAAGAAGAAGGTGCCGAGGAAAAATTTGATTTAGACTGGCAAGAATATTTTTCTGACGGCAGTGATCTAGGATATGTGGGAAGGGGAGAAATATCGGAAAATATCCCTTTTGAGCAAACAATCAAGGGTAAAACAAATCTGCAAGAGGATCTTTTAATGCAATGGCGGCTTGCCGTAAAGGATTCCGCAATGGAAGTCATGGGAGAATATTTAATAGGGAATCTTGATAAAAACGGTTACTTAAGGATTGGGTTGGAAGAGGCGGCGGAATTTTTGGGATGTTCCCCGGATGAAGCAAGGAAAGCATTAAAACTGGTGCAAGATTTAGAACCTACCGGCGTAGGAGCCAGGGATTTGCGGGAATGCTTGTTGATACAGCTGGATAAAAATTATGGGGAGCAGTCCTTGGCCAGAGTCATTATAGAAAATTATTTGGAGGATTTGGGTGCAGGTAGAATCACTAAGATTGCTAAGGAATTGGGTGCCACAGCCATTGAGGTTCAAGCAGCCGGGGACTTGATTAGATCCTTTGACCCAAAACCGGCGGCAGGTTATTTGGAAGCGGGTGAGGCGGAGGGTATTTTCCCCGATGTTGTAGTTAGAAAGGTTGAAGGGGAATATATTGTGTTGGTCAATGAGCAATTAGGTCCAAGGTTGAGAATTAATTCTTTGTATAGCAGGTTGTTGAGCGGTGAAAAGCAAGTTGAAGAGAAGGATAAAAAATTCCTAGAGGAAAGATTGCAAGCCGCCCTTTGGGTTATAAAAAGTATCGAGCAAAGACGTTTAACTCTTTACAGGGTGGTAAGCAGTATAG
>CAZCQT010000018.1:10315-15054 GCA_964500905.1 uncultured Moorellales bacterium | reverse complement strand
AATGGCAAAAAATCGTTGCAGGCCTTGGTGCAATTGTCAATCTAATTATTGCTTTTGTAATTTTGCAGGAAACTTATCTGAATGGGATGCTTGTACTCCCGGTAGGTGCTTTTCCGGCTCCCTTTTCCATTGTGCTGGCGGCGGATGTTTTTGGAGCAATTATGGTGGTATTGGCGGCCATTGTAGCCTTTGTAACCCTTTATTATTCTTTTTTAACCATCGATAAAGGCCGGGAAAACCATTTCTACTATACCCTTTTTGCTTTGCAAATCATGGGTATTAATGGAGCTTTCATGACAGGAGACATTTTTAACTTATTTGTCTTTTTTGAGATTTTATTGCTTTCCTCCTATGCTTTATTGGTTTTGGGCGGAGAACCCTATCAATTGCAGGAGGGCTTTAAGTATATTATTTTAAATATGATCTCAGGAGTTGTGTTTTTAATCGCTGTGGCGGTTCTCTACTCTGTGGTAGGAACCTTAAATATGGCGGATATTGCAGTTAAGGTGGCCGGGGCCCCGGAAAAAGGCTTACTAACAGCGGTGGGCATGACCTTCCTAGTGGTCTTTGGCATGAAGGGAGCCTTGTTCCCCATGTATTTCTGGCTGCCTCGTTCCTACTTTGCACCCCCTGCCGCCATCGCAGCTCTTTTTGGTGCTTTGCTGACCAAGGTGGGTATTTATGCCACCATCAGAGTTTTTACCTTGATTTTTAACTATGACGCAGGCTTCACTCATTATATGATTTTACTGTTGGCGGGCTTCACTATGTTTTTGGGAGTTTTGGGAGCGTTGTCCCAAATGGATTTCAAAAGAATTTTGGCCTACCACATTATCAGTCAGGTAGGTTATATGGTGATGGGCTTAGGTATCTTTACTCCTTGGGCTATGGTAGGGGCTATCTTCTATATTATTCACCATATTCTAGTTAAGTCAGGCCTTTTTTTGACGGCAGGTATAGCCTCCGAGGTTTTAGGTACCACGGATTTAAGAAAGCTGGGCGGCATGGCAAAAACCAATCCTGCCCTGGCTTGGATCTTTTTGATCCTGGGTTTATCCCTGGCCGGAGTACCTCCCTTTAGCGGTTTCTTCAGTAAATTCGTGCTCATTCAGGCTGGAATGGAGGTAGGTCGCTGGGGAATCGTTTTCGTCAGCTTGGTAGTTAGCTTCCTGACTTTATTCTCCATGATGAAGATTTGGAGATTTGCTTTTTGGGGCACCACCCCCGAGGGGGTTACGCCTTTAACGGGCAAGGCCTATTGGAAGCTTTTGCCGCCGGCGGCAATTTTAATGGTTTTAACCATTGTGATCGGTCTTAATGCTCAATTTTCTTAAATTATATTACGGTTGCGGCGGATCAGTTAATGAATCCCCAAATTTATATTAAAGCGGTTCTTTCTATCTAGAACCCATTTCAAGAATCGAGGTGTTAACCTTGCGAGCAAGCCTCATTTTTAATTTATTTGTAGCTATGGTTTGGATTCTTCTCAAGGGAGAGATTAATCTAGTGAATTTGGTTTGGGGGTATATTCTAGGAGCAGGTATTTTACTGCTTTTCCCCTTGATTCCGCCGGGAAAGATCTATACCAAAAAAATTCTGGGCTTTATAGATTTGGCAATAGTATTTTTGGTAGAATTACTCAAAGCCAACTGGGCAGTTTTTAAGTTAATAGTCAAGGGGGAAACAAGCCCTCCTTCCGGGATTATAGCTTATCCCCTGGAAGTAAAATCTGATTGGGGAATTACTGTCTTGGCTAACTTGATAACCTTAACCCCCGGCACTATTTCCGTTGAAGTTACCCCCGATCGAAAAACCTTATTTATACATGCACTGGAAGCGGAAGATCCCCGGGGCGTAGTTGAAGGAATTAAGGCCTCCTTTGAAAAAAGAGTGCTGGAGGTGTTTGAATAATGGAATTAGTAGTTAATATCGCCCTTACCCTATTGGGTTTTGGTGCACTCTTATGCTTCTACCGGGTGGTTAAAGGTCCCACCATCCCTGATCGGGCAGTTGGGGTGGATACCTTAATGATGCATGTGGTAGCTATTATTCTTTTATTAGGCATTAAGGGGGAAACCCGCATCTATATGGATGCCGTCATTTCCATTGCCATTTTAAGTTTTGTGGGCACCACCGGATTTGCCAAATTCATTGCAAAGGGTGTTATCATTGATCGAGATCGCAGTTAGTATCCTGATTTTAATAGGGGTTTTGTTTACAGTAACAGCTGCCATCGGGGTTTTGCGTTTGCCCGACGCCTATTGCCGTGCCCATGCCTCGGGGTTAAGTTCAACTTTGGGATTGCTATCTATTACATTAGCGGCCATTGTTTATTTTACAGCTCGAAATGGCAGTCTGCCCATCAGTTTGCTGTTAGTTGCTCTTTTTATATTTTTTACCGGACCTATAGGTGCCCATATGCTTACCAGGGCGGCCTATTTTATCGGCATTAAGCAGCACGACGGTAAAGCCATTGATGAGATGGCCGATTATATCCCGCCAAGGGATTGAAGAGTGTAAGTCCTTCGGGCTTGACAGAAGGTAGAAGAAGGGAAAAATTCTTGCATGCGGGGGCGGACAGCCTTTGCATGTATTTTTTTTAGCGGGGAGCAGCATAGGGGTTTGTTCCTCACAGTAATACCATTGCTATGGAAGGCCTGCGGAAATATCATCCGAAGGGGATTAAAGGATCACATCTTGAAAATGATGCTACTGTAAACCTTTAGCGTTCGGCTTCCCCTAGTTTTTATCTCCTAAATTGTGCTATACTATTTTCAGCCTATAGAAATGGGGTGTAGAATGATAAAAACCAAGTATTGCAAAATAGATAATCCAAGGGAGCAAAAAGATTGTATAGTCAGGGCTGCCAGCATTTTAAGATGGGGCGGTACGGTGGCCTTTCCCACTGAAACCGTCTATGGTCTTGGTGCCAATGCATTAAATGTTGATGCTGTGGCTAAAATTTTTAAAGCCAAGGGCCGTCCGGCAGATAATCCATTAATAGTGCACATAGCCTATATAGAAGAACTGGTGGAGCTTGTGGCAGGAATTCCCTTTAAGGCCGGAGCCTTGATGTCAGCTTTTTGGCCGGGGCCCTTAACCTTAGTTTTTAAAAAAAGTGATAAGGTGCCCCTTTTAGTAACAGCCGGCTTGGATACAGTTGCTGTCAGAATGCCGGCTCATCCTGTTGCCTTGTCCCTGATTGACAAAGCAAGAGTCCCTGTGGCCGCTCCCAGTGCCAATTTATCGGGAAAACCAAGTCCTACAAGGGGGCTGGATGTGCTAAAGGATTTACGAGGCAGAGTGGATGTGGTTATGGATGGAGGCACTTGCTTAGTCGGATTAGAATCTACCGTTTTGGATTTAACGGTAGATCCACCTATGATTCTCAGGCCGGGAGGGATTAGCAAGGAGGATATTGAGTTAATCGTAGGCAAGGTTGATATAGATCCTTTCTTATTAAATGAGTATAAGGAACAAAAGCTCGTACCCAAATCTCCCGGCATGAAATATACTCATTATGCACCTCAGGCGGATATTGTTGTGGTGCAGGGTTTAAAGCCGGATAAGCTTGGGGCCTTAAATCTGCTGGTAGAAAAAGAAAAGAAGCTGGGCAGAAGGGTTGGCCTGATTTTAACGGAAGAAACAGCCTTTAGGTATAGGTCTTTCTTTAAAAGCGTGGGTGTCAAGCCGGATTCTCTACAAGTTTTAGGCTCCCGGGAAGAGCCGGAAGCTATTGCCAGCAGACTGTATAACTCCTTTAGATATGCGGATAGACAATCATTGGATGTGGTTTTTGCCGAAGAGATACCCGCCAAGGGTTTGGGGTTGGCAGTCATGAATCGTTTACTCAAGGCCGCCGGTCACCATGTTGTGCAGCTGTAAAGAGGGGACAGGGGACAGAGGACAGAGGACAGAGGACAGAGGACAGGAAAAGCTTTGCATGTATTTCTTTGGGGTGGAGATCCTTCACTTCGTTCAGGATGACGTTAAAGAGGAAACCTACAGTTCTGTCATTAAAGAAGAAAGCTACAGTTCTGTTATTCTGAAGGTAGCGAAGCGAAATTAAGAATCTCAGTTCTAAAAGTATTACATCCAAATCGACAAATTTAGTCATCAGGCAGGAAAATCGGGGAAGAATATCAAATAAGGGCGTGAAGTGGAAAATGAGCTTTTATGCCATTTTACTGGTTGCAATTGCCTTGGGTACAGACGCCTTCTCTTTGGCCCTATGCATGGCCTTGGATAAAGAAAGTAAAAGACAATTGTATTTATTGCCCTTTATCGTTGCAATTTTTCACGTATTTATGCCCCTAATCGGCTTATGGCTGGGGGATCTTTTGGGGAAATCCATGGGCAGAACCGCTGCATTTATTGGTGCTTTGGTACTGATTTTTATAGGCTTACAAATGCTTAGAGATGCATGGGAAAAAAGAAGCAAGGGCGTAAGCTGCCCCAGTGTCGGGCCCATTAAGCAAAATAGCTTTCTTGCCGGCATTTGGGCAATCATTTTAGCCTCCCTCAGTGTTAGCCTTGATGCTTTAACAGCCGGTTTAGGCTTGGGAGTTATGCAAGTTAACCTAACTTTAACAGTTATTACTGTAGGTGTGGTTGCGGGCTTAATGACCTACCTAGGTCTTGCCTTTGGCAGCAGGCTTGGAACCTGGTTGGGGGTAAAAGCCAATCTTTTTGGGGGAATTATCCTGATTATTATCGGAATTACCGCGTTCTTTTGAAGG
>CAZCQT010000018.1:0-10215 GCA_964500905.1 uncultured Moorellales bacterium | reverse complement strand
GGGGAAGCTAATGAGGAAATTGTTAATGATTTGCACGGGCAACACTTGCCGCAGTCCTATGGCAGGTGCACTGGCGAAGGATTGGTTCAAAAAGAAGAATGAAGCAGAGGTTGAGATTAAAACCGCAGGCTTGGCAGCCTATCGGGACGCACCGGCCTCTCAGCAGGGAATAACCGTTATGGCAGAAAGAGGATTAGATTTAACCGGGCATAGGGCCAGCCAAGTAACTGAGGAGCTTGTGGCTTGGGCGGATTTGGTCTTAACAATGACTTGGGATCAAAAGCAAAGGCTGTTGTCCCTTTTTCCCCATGCCTTGGAAAAAACCTTTACCTTGGGCGAATACAGTGTGGCGGTTCAGGCAGGTGAACAATTAATGCAATTGTATCAGGAAATCAGCCGTAAGGAACAAAAATTTATTCTTGATTATGGTGAGAAACTGGATAATCTCCTTAACCGTCAACAACAGTTAAAGCAGGAATTGCGGCAAGTGGAGAAGGAATTGGAGCAATGGCAAGGCAAGTTTGAAAAGGAAAGCCAAAAAGAAAGAGAAAAAATTCAGTCCTTAGAGAAAGAAATGTTTAAACTGGATGTTTTGGATCCCTTTGGAGGCTCTGTAGATTTATATAGAGAGACTGCTCAAATATTGGAGGAGCTTCTTCCCGAAGCCTTGGCCCGTTTCCAAAAGAAAGGTAGTGAATAAGTTGCGTATTGCTATTGCAAGCGATCATGGGGGTTTTAAACTAAAGGAGCAGATCAAAAATTATTTAGAAGAGCAAAAGCTTGAGTATCAGGATTTTGGAACACTAACCGGTGATTCTGTTGATTATCCGGATTATGGTTTAATTGTAGCTCAAAAGGTCAGCAGCGGTGAATTTGACAAGGGAATTATTATTTGCGGTACAGGTATAGGCATCAGTATTTCCGCCAATAAGGTGCCGGGCATTAGGGCGGCCTTATGTAATGATTCCTTTTCGGCCAAAGCCTCCAGGCAGCACAATGATGCCAACATCTTGGCTTTGGGTGAAAGGGTAACAGGTGCATCTTTGGCCCTTAATATTGTGGAAACCTGGTTGGAAACAGAATTTGAAGGAGGTCGGCATCAACGCCGGGTAGAGAAAATTGCGGCTATTGAGAGCCAGTATGCCTGCTTGGAACAAAAGGATTCCCAAACAGCTTCCCTGGCCCAAATTGCATCGGCAACCGGGCAAAGTATTAGAGGGCTTTTAGAAAGGGCCGGCTTGGAGGAAAATCAGATTATAGTTGTAGGCTGCAGTACCAGTGAGGTTGCCGGAGCAAGGATCGGTTCCAAAGGAAGCATTGCCATTGCCGAAGTAATTATGAAGGAGCTATTGGAAGCAGTCAAACAAGCAAAAGTGTATTTGGCGGTTCAGGGCTGTGAGCATATTAACAGAGCCTTGGTGGTAGAAAAGAATTGTGCCGAACAATACGGACTGGAGATTGTTAATGTAATGCCCCATCAAAAAGCCGGGGGTGCCTTGGCGGAAACAGCTATGAAGGAATTCAAGCAGCCTGTAGTGGTGGAAAAAATTCAAGCTTACGCAGGTTTGGATATCGGTGACACTTTAATCGGAATGCATCTAAAGCAGGTTGCGGTTCCGGTTAGGATGGCCATCAGTAAAATTGGACAGGCTCATGTAACCTTTGCCGTTACCCGTCCAAAATTAATTGGCGGGGAAAGAGCAAAATACCAATAGAGGGGGCAACGAGGTTGAGACCGGACTGGGATGAATATTTTATGGAGATTACCCACTTGGTGGCAAAAAGATCCACCTGCTTAAGACGATCCGTGGGGGCCATTTTAGTTAAAGATCGCCGCATTTTAACAACAGGCTATAATGGGGCACCAAGCAAATTGCCACATTGCAGCGAAACCGGCTGCTTGCGGGAGAAGCTGGGGATTCCATCGGGGGAAAGAAATGAATTATGCAGAGGAGTCCATGCGGAGCAAAACGCCATTGTGCAGGCAGCCTTGCATGGAGTTAATATTGCCGGCTCCACTTTATATGTTACCACCGAGCCTTGTGTAGTCTGTGCAAAGATGCTGATCAACGCCGGGATTGTGGAAATAGTCACCTCGGGGGAATACCCCGATGCTTTGGCGAGAGAGCTCCTGGCTGAAGCAGGAGTACCGGTGCGGAAAATGGAAGGGTGGTAAAGATGGAACAAAAAATCATTGCCTTGCCCAGACTGAACAATCTTTCTCCTACCTTAGAATCCACCGCCTTGAAGCTGATGGAGGAAGCAGGAGAACTGGCCCAAGCCATTGGGAAATTTCGGGGCCTGAACGGAGAAAAGTTTTCCCTGGATGAGGAAGAAGCCATGCAAAGAATCACTCAGGAGCTTTTGGATGTAGCCCAAACTGCAGTCTCCATGATGTTTGTTTTGGAGGAAAATCACGGTGCAAATATTGATACTGCTCTAAACGCCCACATTTACAAGCTGAAGCAAAAGGGCTATTTAATTGAGGGGGTAAAAAAATAACCAATGTTTAAGGTAATGACGGTTTTTGGTACACGGCCTGAAGCAATCAAAATGGCACCTTTAGTTAAGGAGCTAAAGAACACGCCCGGCTTTAACTGTGTAGTTGCAGTAACTGCACAGCATCGGGAAATGCTGGATGGCGTGTTGGAAATTTTTCAAATCCTGCCCGATTACGATTTGGATATAATGAGATCCGGGCAAACCTTGGCACAAATCACCAATCGGGTAATTAACGGCTTGGAAGAAATTCTGTTAACGGAAAAGCCAAATTTGGTGTTGGTTCATGGGGATACCAGTACAACCTTTGCTGCTTCCTTGGCAGCCTTTTATCATAAAATCCCCGTAGGCCATGTGGAGGCCGGTTTAAGAACAAGCAACAAATATTCCCCTTACCCGGAGGAAATGAATCGTCGTTTAACAGGTGTTATAGCCGACTGGCATTATGCACCTACAGCGGAAGCAAAAACTAACCTATTAAAGGAAAATATCAGACCTGAAACAATCTTTGTGACGGGTAATACAGTGATTGACGCTCTTTTAACCACGGTGGCAACCGCAGAAGGGCAGTTTTCCTATCTCTCCTCGGCGGTTACAGAAAAACCTTCTGTTCTATCTCGATCCGGCAAAATATTACTTTTGACCGCTCATCGACGGGAAAATCTGGGCCGGCCAATGGAGGACATATTTAAAGCTTTGAACAAAATTGTGGCTGAGTTTCCGCAAGTTGAACTGGTATTTCCTGTACATAAAAATCCCCTGGTAAGGGAATTAGCTCAAACCATCCTGGGGGATAATTCTAGGATTCACTTGATTGAACCCTTGGATTACGCTCCTTTCGTCAACCTGATGAGCAAAGCCTACCTGATCCTAACGGATTCGGGAGGCTTACAGGAGGAGGCTCCGGCCTTGGGAAAACCTGTCCTGGTTTTAAGGGATACTACCGAAAGACCGGAGGCAGTCAAGGCGGGGACAGTGGCCTTAATAGGCACCGACGGCGAAGCAGTTTATAATCAGACTAGGGCCTTGCTGACTGACAGCAAGCTTTATTCCCAAATGTCCGAAGCAGTAAACCCCTATGGGGATGGGCAAGCCTCCAAAAGAATCCTGGCGGCGATCAAATATGGTTTTAACCTCAGTAAAGAAAAACCCCCTGAATTTGCTTGTTAAACATCATAAAATTCCAAGACATAAGTTATTCTCCGCACAAACAAGGTAAAACGGCTAATACCGCGAATATATATATTTGTTGTGCATAAAAAGCTATAAAGAGGCAAAATTTAACATCAGGGGAATTAAGGTTGGTGTTGAATGGAAAAGGAGTATTGGAAATACGCCAAATATGCCAATTTCGCCTTATCCTTTGGCGTTACCATGGCTGTCAGTCTTTTTTTAGGTTTTTATGGGGGCAGCAGTTTAGATAAAAAACTGGGTACCGAACCCTGGTTTTTAATATTTGGTATTTTGGCCGGCACCGGATTGGCCTTCTACTCTTTATTTAAGGAAATTCAAGTGCTGGAAAAGCAAACTAAAAAGACGAAAAAAAACTGCGGGGAAGAATGATCTTATGCTGAAGCAATATAATTCGAGGGAACGCCTGAAAATCATGGCAATTGAGGCAGCTCTTGTGTTATTATTGTTATTGGCGTTCAAAGCTACTTGGGCAGTCTACGGACTGATAATTGGAGCTTTGGCAGGTATTTTTAATTATTGGTTGGTTGCCGGTGATAATTTTCTTAATAAAAAGCAAAAAATCAGGGTCAAAAATCCCTTGGGAAGCTATATAATCAGGTTATTGATTGCACTAACCGTAATTACCTATACCGGTGTTACCAATCAGGACATGCTCTTTGGAGCTTTATTCGGTCTTACGCTTGAAATGCAAACATATTTGTGGGATGCAATCAGGCTGCTGTTTAGAAGCAGAAAATAAAAGTGTATACGAAATTCATAATCAATAGTTCTGGCACGAAAGGGGTGAAACTTGTCCAATGGGAGAAGCAAAAATAACTCAGCTAACAGAAGTGATGGATCACTTGTCTCCCCATGTGGTCTTTAAAATAGGCGGCATACCCATCTACTCAACCATTGTAACAACCTGGGTTATAATGGCTGTCTTGTTTCTTGTTGTTTTTCTTTGCACCCGCTCCTTAACTGTAGTGCCCAGAAAGGGTAGACAGCATCTGATAGAGATGTTTATACTATTTATCTGGGGTCTTCTGGAGGGGGCGATGGGTAGGCAAGGACGAAAGTATCTGCCCCTGGTAGGCAGTTTATTTATTTTTATTCTCTTTTTAAATTTAGCCTGGTTTATTCCGGGGTTAAAGCCCCCTACCATGGATTACAGCACCACTGCCGCCTTTGGGGTAACCACGATCATTTCTGTGCAAATTTTAGGTATCCTAAGTCATGGCCCTAAAAACTATTTTAAGCATTTTATCAGCCCTTCGCCTGCATTAGCACCGCTGACCATAGTCGAGGAATTGGTAAAACCCGTATCTCTTTCCCTACGTCTATTCGGTAACATGTTTGGAGAAAAAATGGTTGTTACCATCTTGGCCATTTTGATTCCTTTTTTAATACCGGTACCGGTGCAGCTTTTAGGGGTGCTATTTGCCAGCATCCAGGCTTTTGTATTTACGCTTCTTACCACTACCTATCTCAGCACCTTTGTGGTGGGGCATTAGGAACACAGAGGGACGGTTCTTCTGTGTCGTTTTTTTGGAGAAGATTAAATTTATAAAGTAAATATTTCTATAACACAGAAGAACCGTCCACCTGTGTTCTTAGATTGGGACTTGAAAGGAGGGAAATCATCAATATGACAGCTGTAGCATTTTTAGGTGTAGCTCTTGCTATCGGAATGGTTGGCTTGGGGACTGCCCTTGCGCAAGGTAACGCGGCTGCCAGAGCTATGGAAGGTATTGCTCGTCAGCCTGAAGCGGCTGGTGAAATCAGGACTTCTTTAATTTTGGCCATGGCCTTTATGGAGGCATTGACCCTATTTGCTTTTGTTATCGCAATCTTGATGTGGACTAAAATTGCTTAAAACGATTTCTTGATTAGACACAGAGGGGTTGTCCCTCTGTGTCACTGTAAAGTAGTTATCTTTTGGCCGGAGGTGAGGAAATGTTAGAAGTCCTCGAAGCCTTAAATTTTAATGTTTGGACCTTTCTTCTTAACACATTAAATTTGCTGGTTGTAATTGGCGTTTTATATATATTGGCCTACAAGCCTGTGACTAAGATCCTTTTGGAAAGGGAAGCTCAAATCGAAGGTGCTATTGAAGATGCGGCTAAATCTCAAAAGGAAGCCAAGGAATTGCTGGCAAAATATGATGCCCAAATAAAGGACGCTAAGGATGAGGCTCAGCAGATCATTGCCAAAGCCACTAAAATTGGCGACGAAATGGGCGAGGAAATTATTATTAAGGCAAAAGAAGAAGCAAATAAAGCCTTGGCAAGGGCTAAGGCGGAGATCGAAGGAGAGAAACAAAAAGCGCTGGCCGAAATCAAAAGTGAAATTTCTGCTTTAGTAGTATTGGCGGCCGGCCAAGTAATAGAAAAGGAACTCTCTGTCAGCGAACACGAGCGTTTGATTCAAAACTTCCTTACAAAGGCAGGGGAGCTGCAATGAGTAGGCAGGTAGTTGCCAGTCGCTATGCAGGTGCTCTTTTTGCCTTGGCTCGGGAACAGGATTTGCTGTCTCAAGTGGAAGGGGATTTACATGCTTTAGAGGATGTTTTGCAGACAGAGCCAGCCTTAGGGCAGGTTTTGACCAGCCAACGCATTACAAGCGATCAAAAATACAAGCTGATTCAAAAGCTTTTTTCCGAAGACTTTCAGCAACTAACCCTAAATTTCTTGGGTGTTCTTCTGGAAAAGCGAAGGGAAATCTATTTAAAAGAAATAATTGCCGGTTTTTATGACGAATTGGATCGATTCCACGGTATCCTGCAAGGCGAGATTCGCACGGCAGTAGAATTGCCCGAATCCGGGCGGGAATTATTAAAAGAACAATTGAGTAGGGTTACCGGCAAAAAAATGAGGCTGGACTACAAGGTAGATCCGGCACTGATAGCCGGGGCCGTTTTAAAATTTGGTGATAAAATAATTGATGGCAGCGTAGCCACCAGACTTAAAAAAATGCAATCAGAGCTAATGAGCTAAGGGCACAGAGGGACGGTTCTTCTGTGTCCTTATCAGGAAACAAGTTCCATAGATAAATCAGTACAATTGAGAGCACAGAAGAACCGTTCCTCTGTGTTTTGGATGTATAGTGAGGTGAAGAAAAATGAGTCTACGACCGGATGAGATTAGCTCTATTTTAAAAGATCAAATAGCCAATTTTCGTGCAGAGGTAGAAGTTGCCGATGTGGGAACAGTCATCCAGGTGGGGGACGGCATTGCCAGGGTTTACGGCCTTGAGGGTGTGATGTCAGGGGAGCTGTTGATTTTTCCCGGTGATACCTTTGGAATGGCCCTAAACCTGGAAGAGGATAATGTGGGCTGTGTTATTTTGGGCTCCTTTACTCATATCAGAGAAGGAGATGAAGTAAAAAGAACAGGCCGTATTGTTGAGGTTCCCGTTGGTGAAGCCTTAATAGGCCGGGTAGTTAATGCCATGGGGCAGCCCATTGACGGTAAAGGGGCAATCCAAACCGATAAGTTTCGCCCGGTGGAAAATCAGGCCCTGGGAGTAGTTTACAGACAGCCGGTTCACCAGCCGTTGCAAACAGGGTTAAAGGCCATTGATGCCTTGGTGCCCATTGGCCGGGGTCAGCGGGAGTTGATTATCGGTGACCGTCAAACAGGCAAAACAGCCGTGGCTGTGGATACTATTATTAACCAAAAAGGTCAGGATGTAATTTGCATCTATGTTGCCATAGGACAAAAGGCTTCTACTGTGGCCTCGGTGGTAGCCAGCCTGGAAAATACCAGAGCTATGGATTATTCCATCGTAGTTGCCGCTACCGCCAGTGAACCCGCACCCATGCTTTATATTGCACCCTATGCCGGCTGTGCTATGGGTGAAGAGTTTATGTTCAATGGTAAGGATGTCTTAGTTGTTTATGATGATCTGTCAAAACAAGCTGCCGCATATCGGGAGCTGTCCTTGCTGTTAAGAAGACCGCCCGGAAGGGAGGCCTTTCCCGGGGATGTTTTTTATCTCCATTCCAGATTGTTGGAAAGGGCAGCAAAATTAAATGATGAAATGGGTGGAGGCTCCTTAACTGCCCTGCCCGTAATCGAAACCCAGGCGGGAGATGTTTCCGCCTATATTCCCACTAATGTTATTTCTATTACAGATGGTCAGATCTTTTTGGAAACAGACCTGTTTCACTCAGGGGTGCGTCCCGCTATCAACCCGGGTATTTCTGTTTCCAGAGTGGGTGGTTCCGCTCAAATTAAAGCCATGAAGCAAGTGGCAGGCAGATTAAGGATTGATTTGGCTCAATTTAGGGAATTGGCCGCCTTTGCTCAATTTGGTTCCGATTTGGATAAGGCAACCCAAGCTAGGTTAGCCAGAGGGGAACGCCTGGTGGAAGTTTTAAAGCAAAGCCAATACCAGCCCATGTCGGTGGAAGAGCAAGTGATTATTATTTATACAGTTTCCAACGGCTATTTGGATGAGCTGCCTGTTTCCGCCGTTGGCACCTTTGAAAAAGAATTCTTGCCATATCTAAGGAATTCCAGACCGGAAATTCTAAGAGATATTACAACAACAAAATCAATAACCAAAGAAAACGAAGCGGATCTAAAAACAGCTATCCAAGAGTTTAAAGAAACATTTAAACAGTAGGGCCAACTAAAGAACTTTCAGCATTAAAGGTGGTGAAAAAATGGCAAGCATGAGAGATATTAAAAGGCGGATTCGCAGCATTCAAAGTACCCAGCAAATCACCAAAGCGATGAAAACCGTCTCAGCAGCCAAATTAAGAAAAACACAAACCAATTTATTAGCTGCCCGGCCCTATTCAGATAAACTGGCAGAAACTGCATCCCGACTCCTTAGGGAAATCGGGAACTATGAAAATGTCCTGTTTGAACAAAGGGAGGGAAACCGAGTTGCCTACCTTGTAATGACAGGGGATAGGGGTTTGGCCGGCGGTTATAATGCCAATACAATCAGGATGGCAGAACAGGCCCTTAAAAACGACACTGACGGCGACGGAGTTATCATTGCCCTGGGCAGAAAGGGCAGAGACTATTTCAGAAGACGTAATTACGAAATATTACAGGAATATCTGGATTTGGGGGATGACCCCCATTATATACAGGCTAGAGAGCTGGCCAGAGAAATGGTCAACATTTTCCTTGAAGGGAAAGTGGATAAAATCAATTTGGTCTATACCCATTTTTACTCCGCCATTCGCCATGAACCGGAGGTAAAACAATTTTTACCCCTAGAGGGTATCTCTGCCGAAGAAAAGGGCGAAGAAACAGATTATATTTATGAACCAACCAAAAGGGAAGTGTTGGATCAGTTAATACCGCGTTCCCTGGAGGTAGCCATGTATCGTGCCTTGTTAGAAACCAAGGCCAGCGAGCACGGAGCCAGAATGGCTGCCATGGACGCTGCCAGCAACAATGCAGGTGAAATGATTGATCAGTTGACCTTGTCCTTTAACAGGGCAAGACAGGCGGCTATCACCAGAGAAATTTCGGAAATAGTAGGCGGTGCCGCTGCATTAAGCTAGGGAAAAGTTGGAGAAAGTTTTACGGCGACGCCATTCCGAATAAAGCGAAGCACTTGAGATTCCTCGCTAACGCTCGGAATGACAGCGAATGAAAGCCCTACGGCAATGTCATTCTGAATGAAGCGAAGCGAAATGAAGAATCTCGACCCAAAAGCCAATATACAAATAAAAACGAAAGGAGTTGAGATACATGAATCAAGGCGAAATTTTACAGGTAATCGGGCCTGTAGTAGATATCAAATTCCTCAACGAGCTGCCCATGATCTACAATGCAGTAGTAATTAAAAACGAAGACCAGCCCCAGGAGCTTAAACTGGACAACTTGCATATTACCTTGGAAACACTCCAGCACCTGGGTAATGATACAGTCAGATGCGTTGCCCTGTCCTCCACAGACGGTCTCAAAAGGGGTATGGTGGCAGTAGATATGGGAGAGCCCATTGCTGTGCCGGTAGGTCCAAACACCTTGGGCAGAATGGTAAATGTTGTTGGAGAGCCTATTGACGGTCAAGGGGAAATTGAAACCCGGGAAAAGTGGCCTATTCACAGACCAGCCCCCGACTTTGTAGATCAAACCCCTTCAACAGAAATTTTAGAAACGGGAATTAAAGTGGTAGATCTTTTGGCCCCCTATGCCAAAGGCGGTAAGGTAGGCCTTTTTGGTGGGGCCGGAGTTGGTAAAACAGTTTTGATCATGGAGCTTATCCGTAATATTGCCTACGAGCACGGCGGCTTTTCCGTTTTTGCCGGGGTAGGTGAAAGAACCAGGGAGGGCAATGACCTTTGGCTGGAAATGAAGGAATCCGGGGTTATCGATAAAACCGCCCTTTGTTTCGGACAGATGAACGAACCTCCCGGTGCCCGTTTAAGAATTGGTCTAACCGGCTTAACTATGGCAGAATATTTTCGGGATCAAGAGGGTCAGGATGTACTGTTATTTATTGACAACATTTTCCGTTTTACCCAAGCAGGCTCTGAGGTTTCCGCTCTTTTGGGCAGAATGCCCTCAGCCGTTG
>CAZCQT010000017.1:6446-15593 GCA_964500905.1 uncultured Moorellales bacterium | reverse complement strand
GGGGGTACGTTTACCCCCAGGTCATAAACATGAAAACCATGGGATCGTAGCAGGTAGACTACAATATTCTTTCCCAGATCATGTATGTCTCCTTCGGCTGTACCCATTACAATTTTTAACCCGTGATGCTTTTCCTCCGAGGGCAAAAAGGGCTCCACTATGTTCATAACTCCTTTAAAAATCTCCCCGGACATTACTAAATCGGATAAAAAGTAGGTACCTTGACTGTACATTTCCCCACTATACCTACACCCTTGCGGCAACTCTCTACTATCTCCATAGCTGTCCGCCCTGCTTTGAGTTGTTCCTTAACTAAAAAAAGTGTTTTCTCCTCTTCTAAATTCGCCATTGCCTCAATTAAGAGAGCCTCCATTTTAATTCCTCCAACCTATTAAAATCATGCTTCGCCTTCATCATACCAACCGTCAAGAGCAGTCAGCTGGTAACGATCCCCCCGATAAACAGCCTTGCTCCAGCCCACCGGCTGCATTTCCGCATTAAAGATGGTTTGCTCCAGCAAAAAAACAGGTGAATTTAAGGGAATATTTAAAATCTCTCCCTCCTCCTCTGTTGCAAGGGAAACTTGAATAATTTTTTTTGCGGCCATGGGTTCAACACCATGAGCAGAAATTAAACCCGGTAAGGAGGGATCCTTAATTTCCGTTTCCAGGATAGGACTGCTTTTTGTATAAATCGTATATTTTTTTTCGTAAACCAAGGGCTCCCCTTCAACCAGTAAAACTGTGCTGAAATAAAGAAAAGGGGTGCTGTCATCCTGCAAATTAAATTTCCGTTTTAATTCAGCATTGGATCTGATAATTTTCACATCCAAAAGCTTGGTTTTCCAATCTAAACCTCTTTCATTAAGCTGCCAATTATAACCGTCAAGCTCAAAAATTACATTATCTAATTTTGGCTTGGCAACAAAGGTTCCCTTTCCCTGAATGGGATAAACCATGCCTTGAGCAATTAGCTCGCCGATAGCCTTCCTGACAGTCATTCTGCTGATTTCAAATTTTTCCGCCAACTCTGTTTCCGGGGGCAAGGCCTCACCGGGTTTTAGTTCCCCTGTTCTGATCTGACTCTTTAAAAGCTTTGATAATTGATAATAAAGAGGAATTACCGAGAACTTGTCTATCAATTTTTTATCCCCCATTGGCATGCACCTATTTTCATTCTAAGTCGGTGATAATTTGATTTGTCTTTACCGTTGAAGAAAAACCGACTGGAGGAACTACCCCAAGCCGGTTTAAAATTAATCCTCTAATAATTCTTTTCGATGTGCCTTTAGATATTTCCTGCCAAAGGCGTCCTGATCTAATAATAATTCTGTTACGGTAACCGCTGTTGTTAATTTTTTATCAGTTGAGTCCATGATCGCCGCATCCATACCGCTTGCCATACAAATAGTCAGGAAATAACGATTGATTATTTTACGATTGGGCATGGAATGGGAAGCATTACTTAGCCCGGATACAGTTTTAATCTTATATTTTTCCTTAATTTCTTTTAAACAATCAAAGAATATCATCGCATTGTTACTGCTTACCGCTACCGGCAAGACCAAGGGATCAATGTATACTTCATCTAAGTCAATTTCGTTATCCTTGAGAACTTCAACTAATTCCCCTGTGATTCTAATTCGTTCTTCGGCTGTTTTCGGAATACCGTTATCATCCATAGTTAAAGCAATCACGGAACAGCCATACTTTTTAACCAGGGGCAGCATACCTGCCAAACGCTCTCTTTCCATGCTGATGGAATTCAGCATGGCCTTTTTGCTACAGGTTTTAAGACCCATTTCCGCCACATCTGCTTCGGTGGTATCAATACATAGGGGGACATCCACAACAGCTTGGACAGCCCTAACTATCCATTCCATATCCTCCAGCTCATTATTGCCTTGAGCTGTATTAACATCTATATAGGTAGCCCCTCCTTCAACTTGTCTTCTGGCCAAATCCTGCACAAAATCAATATTCCTGCTTTTAATTGCCTCCCTAACTGATGGAATAGCACTATTTAATTTTTCCCCTATAATTAACATCTCTAAACAACCTCCATTATTAGTTACCAACTGATAAATGTTTTCTGGCAAAAGCAATACTCGTAGCTATTGAAATCAGTATTAACACTGCAATAGGATCAGCTCCCGCACTCCAGTTTCCTTCGGCACTTTTAATTGCGGCACCTATTACGGGTGGCCCTAGCATAAAACCAAAATTAAACATTAAATTAACCACTGCCATGGCAATACCCGCCATTAAAGGAGTGGGCATGGTTTCCGGTGCCAAGGTAAATGTAGTGGTGGGATAAAAGCTTGGCAACAAACCTAAAAGTAGCATCCAAATTATTGCCAGAGTTAAGTTGTTTAACAAAAAACCGTATCCGTAAAGAATCAAAGTAAAAACGGCACTGACAATTAAAATTAAATTAGGCTTTTTTGTGATATCAATAGTCCACCCCGCTAAAACCGTGGCACCAATAGCTACCATTGGGGATAAACTAATATAGAAATCAGCTACTTCAGAGGAGAGGCTAAATCTCTCAGCCAAAAAGCTTGGCCCCCAAGTGACAAAACCCGCATTAACAAAACCAAAGCCACCAAAACCGATGGCTAAAAGCCAAATGGCGGGATTTTTTAAACCGGCAATTAAAGAAGAGCTATTTACCTCAATTTGTTTACCCTCGTTTTCTTCAACTTTGTTTTCCTTGGTTATAGGCGGGTTAGTTACCACTAATATATAAACAATTAAAGCAATAATTGTAAAAATCGTGGAAAACCACCAAACCCCCTGCCACCCAAACTTATTAACCAAAGGAACGGCAGCATTGAGAATAATAAAGCTGCCTACAGGCACCCAAGCTGCCCAGATACCCATGGGCAAACCTCTTTTTTCCGGTGGAAACCACATGGCGATCACCGCCGGGGCAACAACAGCAATGATTCCCAACCCTATTCCCTCTACTCCCCTGCCAATTAAAAGCAAAGGGGCACTCCTTGCAAAAGTACCTATTAATGATCCTAGGATAGTAAAAGTAAGACCTATAATTCCACTTAATTTAGCTCCTACTTTGTTTAAGGTAAGGGCAGCCGGAAGAGATAGTAAAATCCCGGCAACAGCAAAGATAGACATCAACCAACCACCCAAAGTTAAATCCAACTGAAATTCGGTAAGCAAGGTTTGCATTACCGGGGGAACTTTAAACTGATTCACCACCACAGCGATGCTTGCCAGAAAAGTTGCCCACATCACCGCCCATGCCTTATCCATATAGTACCTCCTAATAAGAAAACGGTTCTTTTGCCCCCTGACATCTAACTGAATAGTTGTCTAAAAACAGCACAAAAGAACCGTCTCCCGGTGTTTCTAGGCAAAAACCAGATCTGCTATTTTGACCGCATCACTGGCATTGTTAGCCACGAAATCGGCACCCACATTTTCCTTAACAATCTCATCCACGTAGTTTCCGCCAATTACGATTTTTGCATCCAAACCCGAAGCTCTAATAACCTGGATGGTATCCTTCATGCCATCCTGGCAAGCAGTTAGCAGTACGCTCATTCCTACCAAAGGAGCCTTATGTTCTTTAATAGCATTCATGAATTTTTCGGTGGAAACATCCACTCCCAGATCAATTACATTATAGCCGGCACCTTTTAAAAGCATTACCACTATATTTTTACCTAAATCGTGAACATCACCCTTCACGGTACCGACAACTACATTACCTTTAAACTCTTGGGTCGTTCCTTCAAGGAGAGGCTCCAATTCATCCATAATCTCTTTCATGATCTCCCCGGCTAATACCAATTCACTTAAAAAATAATCTCCTGTTTCAAAACGCATCCCTACTTCTGTCATGCCTTCCTGTAAGTTGGCAATAATACTTAGCGGAGCAACCCCTGACCCTAACCTTGCTTTCACTAAAGCCAACGCTTGTTCATCATCCAACTCAGATACAGCCACTGCTAATGAATCTGACAAAGTAGCCATTTTTACAGTCCTCCAATCGTAAATATACTCTCTTGAAACCCATAAATATTCATCCTAGCGGTGCACCCACCACCAAAGATATATATAGGCGAAAGCATCAAGCTTTTCCCATTCGCTCTTAATCATTTGCTCATCGCCGAGAATTGGTCCCATATCGGGTAAAACCTCTGCCCAAGGAACCGCCATTCCTGGTAGTCTTTTGACTTCTTCATTTTTAACAGATTCGGCCATCCTAATTACCTCCTCAGTAAATAGTAAAATACTTTCTCAAAGTTGTTAGTAAACACCGTATTCCCGAGCTGCCTCAATCAAGGCTCTTATATTTTCTTCTTTTGCATCATGCTGAATTACTCCGCCTGCGTCTATAATAAAACCACCATCTGCTGCATATTCTCCCAAAAGGCGTTTTACATATTCCTTGATCTCTTCCGGTTTGCCATAAGAGAGCATGGTATTAGGTACATTTCCGCTGATGCAGAAGCGTCCGCCAAAGACCTTTTTCGCTTTTGCCATATCTGTTAAATCCACATGGAAAACGATACTTTTATCCGGCAATTCAGCAATCTTTTCCAGATAGGGTGTCCAGTCTCCCTCGGCATAAAACATAGTTCTGACTCCATTTGCCCAAAGTGCCTCAATAGCTGCTTTTAAGGTTGGCCAATAGAAGGTATCCCATTGCATGGGATTTAAAAACGGGTAGGATCCCCTGTGAAGCGGTAAAAAGACCGGCAATGTTGTATTGCCGCCGCTGGTTGCCATCGCATAAAAAACATTATGAGCTACCAGCATTTCCATGGCTGCCTTCACCTTGTCGGGACGCTTTCTTAAGTCAATCATAATTCCCCTTAAGCCCCTTAGGGTATCACCCAAGGTATCAAAGGGTGCCTTAAATAAACCGCTGATAGCTGTGGGAAAACCGTATTGCTCCTTCCATATTGCCGTAGCCTGTGCTGTTGCACCGGTTGACATAACCATAGCGGCAGCACCTTTTACCAAAGCAATATTCGCTCTATAGGATCCGGGCTCCTTAAATTCGGAATGGATTCTCGGTAAGTAGGTTTGCATAATCCATTTTGTCGGATCTGCAATAAAATCATCATAGTCTTCCGGAAGCATGTACTCTTCTTCCACATATTGAAACTGGCTGTTTGGCTCTAATTCTTTACCTGCAAATTTCAAGTATTTGGCCCCAACGGCTCCGTGATGAGCAGCCCACCAAAGATTCGGTGCTCCGGGGCAAACATCCACGTCAAAATCCGAAATAAACTTGCTTGCGGAAGCAATATTTTTGTCTAGATCATAATAAACCTCCTGCAATTCATAGCCGGCATATTTGGCTGTAAACTCACTTGCCTGCAAACGAATGGGCACCTTGTCCGGCTTCCCTACATCCAACGCAGTGGTATAACGATTTAATCTTTCTTGATACAATTTTTCCACCTGACTAGTCATTGTAATACCTCCTAATCTTTAATCCTTATAACACTTGCTAAAACATTTAAAGCTACTCCCCCTCACCCCCTTGTTTCAGGATTTTGCAAAACAAAGCTCAAGTAACTTATGCTAGTAGCTTTTACTTGTTTGGCAAAAAAATTACCAAACAGGTAATGCCAAATTATGTTTAAAACAAGTAAAATCTATGTTGTAGTGATGTCTATACAACTACCCTGTCCTTATATTAACACTCTGTGGGCAAAGCAGTCAATAGTATATTTGCATTGTTTAGACTATTTAAAGAATAATCAATCGGTACGCCGGGTGAAAAGCCTTTAGTGGTATTGTTTTCTAGCCTTTTAGTTTTGTTCGTTTTTTTGCATCGGCTTTTTTTTGTGCTGCCGTTTTCGGTGCGGGATCGTTTAATTCAGGAAAGGCACCACCTGCTATTGCCCACAAATAAAGGCTGGCAACGGTGGCATAGGGGGAATACCTCCTTTGGTATTTTTGAAAAAGCTCCGGAGTTATTTTACGATGTCTGTATAACATACGCAGACCTCTGTGAATGGCCAAATCTCCCCAGCTTATAATATCCCTTCTTTGCATGGAAAAAGTCATCACCATTTCCGCGGTCCAGATGCCGATACCTTTGATCTGGGTCAGAGCTGCACAAACATCTTCATCAGATAAGGATTCCAAACCGATCAAATCTAATTTTCCCGTCAAAACGGAATTGGCCATTTCTTTGATATAAACTGCCTTTCGCATGGAAATACCGACAGCTTGCAGTTCCTCTTCCGTAGCCGCTCCAATTATTTCCGGGGTAAACGGGCTAAATCGCTCCAGCATACGGTTCCACACTGTTATTTGAGCCTTGGTTGAAATTTGCTGACCCACAATGGATTTGACCAATGACATAAAAACATCGGGTATAATAGGGCGTTTTATATGCCCAATTTGTTCAATCACTTCTCCTAAAAGGGAATCCCTCGATTTGAGCCAATTAATCTCTTCATCTCCGTACTGAAAAAAATATGTCTGGGCTGCAATTTTGTCCAAGTGTAACACCTCCGACTCTATAATTTTAATTATCTGCTTTATTTAAAGCTTTTAGAATCCCATGCAAAATTGCTTGGGGCCTGGGAGGGCAGCCCGGCACATAAACATCTACAGGCAGGATGGTATCAATACCGTTTCCGGCAGCGTAAGTGTCCCTAAAAATCCCGCCGCTTAAGGCACATGCCCCAACAGCTACTACCAGCTTGGGATCCGGAGTGGCATTATATGTTTTTACCAGTGCCAGCTCCATATTTCTGGTTACTGCTCCTGTTACCAGCAGCATATCCGCATGCCTGGGAGATGCGACAAACTGCATCCCGAACCTTTCCAAATCATTTAAGGGGTTATTAAGTCCGTTAATTTCGTAATCACAGCCGTTACAAGAGCCTGCATCTATTTCACGGATAAAAAGGCTCCTTCCATAAACCTTGCGAATCTTTTCCCCTATTGCAGTACAAATGACCTCGTAATCATCATTTAAAAAAGCCCTTGCTTTCGATAAAGCTTTAGTTACTCTTAAGTCATCACGATCGGTAGACGCCAATTCAAATTCCCGAGTCATTTTGACCGCACCCTTTGGGCAAACTTCCTCACACAGGCCGCAAAAAATACATTGATCCAAATTGATACCCACTGTTTGCTGTTCCGAAACCGCCACCATGGCAGAAGAAGGGCATCTGGGAATGCAAATACCGCAATTATTGCATTTATTATAGTCTATTTCCGGTTTGCCGACAAATAAACTTGAATCCATAGGCTCTTTTGGATACGGAAGTGTTAGCCGAGGATATTGAATTATCTTTTTTATCATTTTGTACATATTTAGATATTCCTCCCTTAAATATCAGACCCCTCGCTGCCGGATCTACAAATCATTCCCTGCATAGGAAAGGTTAAAGCTTTTATTGATTAAAGGAAAATCGGGTACAATATTACCCTTAACCGCATGGCATAAAGCAGGCCAGTTGCAAAAAGAAGGTGTTCTTATTTTATACCTGAAGATGGTGTTATTTTCGCCGGTCATAATCCAATGGATGTTTTCCCCCCTGGGTGACTCAGTCAAACCGAAAGCAAACCGGTAGGGGGTGACATCGCCTATGGGCTCCAACATTTTACCCTCCGGCATCTCTTCAATGGCCTGTATCATTAAGTTAATAGAGGCAAGGCATTCCTCCAATTTGGTGTTCATTCTGCAATTTACATCACCGTTATTATGCTTGGACATTACAAAATCTAGGTTGGCATATGCCGCGTAAGGATAAGATTCCCTGACATCGTAGTGCACACCCGAAGCCCGGCCCCCGGGGCCGACTGCATTTAGATCGACAGCTATTGCTTTTTGCAAAATGCCGGTGTTTTCTACCCGATCGATAAACATGCTTTTAGCTTTAATAATCTCTACTGTCTCTTGCAGTTCCTTTCTTAGCTTTTTAAGATCCGCGATTATGATCTTTTCCTTGCCTGCCAGAAAATCCTTTCTGCAACCCCCCAATTTGTTTACACTCCTTAAAAACCTCACTCCGCAAAGCTTATCGGCTATTAAATACGCCCAAACCCGCATCATCCTAAATTGAAAAGCTGCAAAACCATAAGCCACATCAACGCAAATTCCGCCCAAATCTCCCAAATGGCTGGTTAACCTCTCCAATTCGGCAAATATAACCCGAGTATAACGGGCTCTTTTGGGCACTGTTATTCCTGCAATTTTCTCTATCCCTTGACAGTAGGCCAAGGAATTGGCAAAGCTCTCATCCCCGGAAATACGTTCAGAGATAAATAAAGTTTTTTCCAAACCGGCACCCTCTGCCAGCTTTTCAATCCCCTTATGAACATAATAAAGCTGTGCTTCCAAATTGATAATCGGTTCACCTGCTACACTAAAACGGAAATGACCCGGTTCAATAATCCCCGCATGTACCGGACCAACGGGGATTTCAAATACGCCCTCACCCTCAATCCTTTCAAAAACCATTTCCCCATCTGTAACAGCCGGTTTTTTTGCTAAAGGAAACTCCTTACGCAAAGGATATTCTCCTTCCGGCCAGTTACCATGAAACACCAGACACTTGGGGTTGGGGTGGCCTAAGGGTACAAGACCGTACAGATCATGGATTTCTCGTTCATAGAGCCCGGCTGCGGGAATTGTGCTTGCAATTGATGGAAGGTTGCTCCTTTGAGGATCAATTATTGTTTTCAAGATAAGCAGTAAGCCTTTTTCTCTAATACCAAAAACGTAATAAACGGCAAAATTGCCGATCAACTCCCTTTCATCATTTCCAAACAACGAAACTAAGGGAAAGGCCAATTCCTTATTAAGATAAGTACAGATTGCAATTAACCGCTCCTGCTTAACATCTAAATATATTTCATTGCTATTTACAATGGTTTTTCCCAAAATATCGTCGGGAAAAAGCTCGTACAATTGATCAACAAGCTTGATACATTTCACCCTACTTCACCCCCATAATTATCATTTGAGCATTATAAATCAGCGACTTTAACCCATCAGGCATATAGAAGCCTGTCACAAAAATTATCACCAACAGAAAGACTATGGAAACAGTCCCGGATATATTTATTTTTAACGGCTTTTCCCCTGATTCCTGATTGTCTCCGTAAAACATTTTAAAGAGATTAAGGGCAATTCCGGCAAAAA
>CAZCQT010000017.1:0-6346 GCA_964500905.1 uncultured Moorellales bacterium | reverse complement strand
TCCTGATTGTCTCCGTAAAACATTTTAAAGAGATTAAGGGCAATTCCGGCAAAAATAATTGATAATAAGAGGATAAAGATCAAGCCGACTATAAATCTGTTTTCCGCAAAAATCGAAACAATAATTCCCAGTTCACTGGCGAAAATACTAAATGGCGGAATCCCTGCAATAGCAAACAATCCTAAATAAAAAGCTGTACCGGAAACAGGCAGGACCTTCAGAACCCCCCTGATTCTATCTATTTTGCTGGTTCCGAATTGCTGCAAGATATTACCTGTTGCAAAAAACAACATAGATTTTGTAAAGGAATGGTTAATCATATGAAACAAAGCCCCGAAAATAGCTTGAGGTGTAAAAAGACCAATTGCAAGAGCAATAATGCCCATATGTTCAATGCTGGAATAAGCCAACAAACTTTTGTATTCTCTTTGAGTGAGAATGATAACAGCCGCAATCCCGATGGATAACAAACCCACGGCTATTAAGAATTGTCCTGTAAATTGACTGCCGCCCAAATTCTTGTTGACAATCGTTACAGTTCTGATAATGCCGTACATAGCCCCATTCAGTAAAACTCCCGACAACAATGCACTGATAGGGGAAGGTGCTTGACTGTGTGCACCGGGCAGCCAGGTATGCATGGGTGCAAGTCCGGCTTTGGTTCCAAAACCAATGGCAATAAAAAGAAAGGCTAATCTTAAAACCGGGGTTTTTAAAGCCTTGGCATGCTCTGATAAAGCTACCCAATCAAGAAACTGGGCGTCGGCCAGCACATCCAAAGAAGACAGGTGAAGAAAAATAATGCCCAGGAAAGCGATGGCAATTCCCACGGAACAAATAATTAAATATTTCCAAGAGGCCTCCAAAGATTCCCTGGTATTATAAAAACCCACCAAAAAGACGGATGCCAAGGTGGTTGCTTCAATCGCAACCCACATAATGCCCATATTTTTTACGGTGACAGCAAGAATCATGGTAAAGATAAAAACATACATTAATAAATAATAAGTTCTAATATTATCTTCACTGATTTTTCCCTGTCTCAGATCCTCCTCCAGATAACCGGTAGAATAAACACCGGCAATAAGGCTGATAACGACTATAATATCAAGCACAATAATGCTCAGGGAATCAAGATAGAAGAATCCCCCCAAAACTGCATATTGGATATAGCCCTCAGCAATTACCTCTTTCGTTAAAATAAAGGAGATAATCGTCAGCATCAACGAGGAAACAAGGCTTAAGCGATAAACAAGCTGTCTGTTTTTCAAAAGAAAAAATAACAGTGCCGCGATAATTGGTATAATAAGAAGTATTAATCCCATTTCTCTATCCCTTCAAATTATTTAATCTGTTAACATCAACGGAATCAAATTCGTCACTAATTTTAAACACCAAAACCCCCATGACCAAGACTGCTGTCAGCAGATCAATAAACATGCCCAAATCAATAATAAAGGGCAGGCCTTGTGTTGCAAACATAGCCGTGGCAAAAAGCCCGTTTTCAATAACCAAAAAACCTACAATTTGTCCAAAGGCTTTTTTTCTGGTAATCATAAAAATTAACCCTATTAACACAGCCGAAACCAAATTAGCAATCTGTACATTAATAATACCGTCGGCAGTAGGGATGGATAAATAAGAGAAGACTACCAACAAACAGCAGGCTATAATCAAAATTGGAATATTAAAAAAGAAATCCTTTTCTACTTTATAGGTCACGTTAGCGAAGGTTGAATTTAAAAGGTTGGGAATATAAATTACCTTTAAAGCAACCATTATCAGGCACACCAGCAAGACATCAATGCGGCCCGTTTCCAAACCAATAACACCGGCACCGATAGCAATCAATAGTGATTGAAATCGGAAGGTTCTAATATAGGAAGCAATTCTTTTATTCGACACCAATAAAAAGGAGGAAAATAGAATTAGTGCCGGTAAAACATCAAGATAAATTTTTGTCATAAAAACTCATTCCTTTCTTCAACCGCTAAGAACAAATTGATTTAAAAAACCTAAAAAGGCTAAAATAAAGGACAAAGCAGCCAAGTTAGGAACACTGAAAAAACGAAATTTAACTGTGTTAACTTCAATTAAGGCAATAACTATTGAAAAAATGATTACCTTAGCCATGTATATAAGCAAGGAAACTGCAATAAGCCCTAACCCGCCCATACCAAGAAACTGGTCGTGAGGTAAAAAGATGTTGACCACAAAGGTGATCAGTACCAGTTGCTTAACAGCGGCCCCTAATTCCATTAAAGCCAAATGTCTGCCGGAGTATTCCAGCACCATTGCTTCATGTACCATGGTTAACTCCAAATGTGTGGAGGGATCATCCACAGGAATTCTGGCGGTTTCCGCAACAATAATAATCAATAAAGCCAAGAAAACTAATAAATAAATCGGGTGAGACAGAGGAATACCCAGGTTTTTTGAGCTCTCCATCATTTGCATAACAGAAGTTGATTTAGAAATAAGGCCGACGGTAAAAACAGAAACCAAGATGGCAGGCTCCATCAGTGCCGAAATCATCCCTTCCCTGCTGCTGCCCATGCCCCCGAAGGTACCCCCGGCATCCAACCCTGCTAAGGCAAGGAAGAATCTGCTCAATGCGAAAATATAAATCAACATTATAACATCCCCGGGAAAACCGGAAGGTGCCAGTAAGGTTGTAACGGGTACCAGCATAGCTGCTGCAAGGGTTGCGGCAAAAACTATATAAGGAGCCGCCCCATATATCCAGGAGGTCACCTCTGAAACCACTACTTCTTTTTTAAACAATTTGTACAAATCAAAATACATTTGCCAAACAGGCGGCCCCGTTCTTTTTTGAGTAAAAGCCTTCACCTTTCGGATTAAGCCATTGGCCAAGGGTGCCGTCAAAATAATGATCAGTATTTGAAGTATCAGATAAGAAATATTGCTCATTTTTTCTACCCCTTTTGAAAATATTGCCCTGCCCTAGACAATTCGGTTATATAGCATGGCAGCTACAATGGCCGCCAAAATATAAAGTAAATACAAATGAATGCTTCCCGTTTGAATCATAGATCCGGCTTTTATGGAAAACCTGTTAGCTATAAATAAAATGGGATTATAGAGATATCTTTCAAAAATTGATTCGGTTGTCACACTATATTTAAGAGAAACAGGAAAATAAATGGTGGAGCCTTCTCCTGTCTCTAGCTTTCTGGTAGGGCGGTAAAGGATTCTGAAAACTATTCTTAACGGCTTGGAAAAACCGGTGCCACTATACTGCATTCTGGCATTGAGATTTCGATAACCGCAGTCCCAGGTTCCGTATTTTCTTTCCCTATATGGTCCCCCCAACAATCTGATAATTCCTAAAGCCAAGAAAACTACAAGGACTATCACAAAAACTAACATTAGGGGGTAAATGCTGTTTCCGTCAACCTCCACAGGGTAGTAGGCTATTAGCCAACCCCCCTGCAACTGGCCCGCATTAGCAGTACCTGTAAAGCTGCTTACCACCTTATCAACCAGCCGAAGGAAAAGCATGGGCAGAACACCCGACAATAGGCACAAAGCAGCTAACAGCCCCATACCCGCTTGCATAGTAACAGGCACCTCCCTTGCTTTTTCGGCTTTTTCGCTTCTTGGAAGACCTAAAAAGGCAATTCCAAATAATTTAATAAAACAGACCGCTGCCAAAGCACCCGCCATGGCAAGGGCGGCTACGGCAATAATATAGATGATATTCATGCTGCCATTTCCCATAGAAATACCTAAAAAAAGCGACTGATAAGTTAACCATTCACTGACAAAACCGTTAAAAGGGACTATGGCGGAAATAGCCAAAGCAAAGCCTAATACAAATAAAGATGTAATCGGAAGTTTTTTGATTAAACCTCCTAATTCTTCGATATTTTTGGTGCCGGTGGCATACTGTATAGCCCCTGCACCAAGAAAAAGACCACCCTTAAACAAGGTGTGATTAAAGGTGTGAAACAGGGCAGCAGTTAAAGCCAAACTCCCTACCACCAAATTACTTTGGGCAAAAGCTAAAAAGCTGATACCTAAGCCTATCAGAATGATACCAATATTTTCGATACTTGAAAAAGCCAATAACCGTTTGATATCCTGTTCCATTAAAGCATAGGCAACACCCAAAACCGCCGACACTATACCCAGGCCTAAAATTAAAGGGCCCCACCAAGCCGAGGAAATATTAAGATAAAAAAGTACAAATCTGATTAAACCGTAAATAGCAGTTTTAATCATAATACCTGACATTAAGGCAGAAACATTACTGGAGGCCGCCGGGTGGGCATAAGGCAGCCAGATATGAAAGGGAATTATTCCTGCCTTAACCCCGAAACCAACTAAAAACAACAAAAACATCACATTTTTAGCAACAATAGGTATCACAGTCGAACTGGCAAAAATATCAAAGGAACCGGTATAGCTGTACATCATCATAAAACCAATCAGTAAAAATGAGGCCCCAATATGAGTCATGACAATATAAAGAATACCCGCTTTTTGATTTTCCCTTTGTTCAGATTCAAAAACCACAAGAAAATAGGAAAGCAAGGACATGATTTCCCAAGCAACGAAAAAGAGGATGGCATTGCCGACAATAAACACAAAAAACATGGACAACACAAAGGATGAGTACAAAAAATTAAACAGGCCGACATTTCTTTTGCCAAAATAATGAGAGATATACCCCAAAGAATAGACGGAAACGCAAAAAACCAGCACGGATAATGCCAGTACAAAAAAGGAGGCCAGCCGATCTATGGTAATATTAATAGTAATTAAAGAAATAGGAAGGGAAAGCTCTGCCAGCTTTACAACCGGATCACCCAACCAAATTTGCCAGACTGCGGCTACAACACCCGTTAATGATGCTAACATGCACAGGGAATGGACAAGCAGGTTGTTTAATTTATGTAATTTTAAAAAAGCCAGGGATACAATAGCCGCTAAAAAATATAGCATAATGGTTCCCATATATAAGTTATACGTATTTAATAAATCCATCTGATATTTTGCCCCCCATACCCCTTTAAATTAAATTTCCCAATAACTTGTTAAGTTCCCACCAATCACCAACACCTATTTATGCACACAAAAAGCGCACCCAGAACTGATCTCTCCAAACCGTAGAGATTGCAATACTCACAGGTGCGCTGACGAGGTTAGCTGACGGGTTCGGGAATAGAGAGTTTCCCTACTCACATAATGAGATTCACCCCAAGCAGTACAACTGCAACGGATCCCCCGCTCCCTTAAAAGATTAAGCGCAAGCACATTAAATTTATTCAAGCTAATTTAAGCAACACTAAATTTTATTATACCCCAAACTTAATACACTGTAAAGCCCACCACCAACAGCAATTTAAATATTTAAAAGGTAGGCCGAATTCAAAAAAGCCTTATCCGGCATGGTACTGTAAGGGTGGACTTACTTGGGCGGTAACCAAATAAGGAGTTTAACAGGCTAGTGGTTGATGGTGTAACACCATCGACAACCCTTATACCACACTTAAAATCTATAACACAAAACATACCCTGCTTAATCTTAATTTGTACGATCGCCTATTTTATACCCAAAAACAGATCAAGCATGATACCCACCTTTAGAGCGGCATATACATTAAAATAAACTTCCGAGTTCTCCAGTTTAGCCCCTAACAATTCTTCTATTTTATGCAGGCGGTAACGCAATGTGTTGGCATGAATATGCAATTTGGCTGTTGTATCAACAACTTTACCTCCGCAAGTAGAATAAACCCATAATGTATAAAGAAGATCAGTCTCATTTTGTTCATCATATAATCGAACGGGGCCCAGGACTTCCTCAAAATAATCCTTTAGATCCTGCTCCCGCTGATTATAGAATAAGCGAATTGCCCCCAATTCATCAAAAAAAACCAGATTTCCCTTTTTATCCACATATCTTCCTAATTGAAGTGCTACCTTTGCCTCCTGAAAACTACGATAAAGTGAAGATGTATTCCAATGCATATTGCCCACACCTCCCCACAACTCAAACTCCGCCAACTCTCTTTGCAATTGCTGGAAAGCATCAAGGGCCAAGCTCTTCCACTTGGAGTCACCTAATCTGTTTTCGGCACGCTGGTGCTTAAGAGGCAGTAAAACTATAAAGGAATTTCCCAGCATACCACAAGCAACACCCGCATATTTCAGGTTTAAAATGCTTTCAACCCAAGAACGCACTTCGTGCAGCCCACGGCCCTGACCCCGTTTTACACCTTCCAGAATCATCACCACATGATCCTGAGACAAATCCCAGCCCCATGTTTTTCCCGTTGCCAAAATATTATCTGCATTATTAAAAAGAATACTCTGAATA
>CAZCQT010000016.1:0-15791 GCA_964500905.1 uncultured Moorellales bacterium | reverse complement strand
AAAGCCCTTATTTTTCGCATCTCCGAAAATAGTGATTAACATTGAACTGAAAAGCTTAAAATCAGATATTGTTTCATATACCGCCTTTAACAGGACCTCGGACCCATATCCCTCAAAACAGGTCTTATTTGGGTAAAATAAAAATTTTTCCCCTACACTGTCCCCATTGCCTTGAATAACAGTCCCCAGTATTGCCCTTTCTTTTTTTCCTGATGCCTCAAAATAAGCATCCCACACCCGATAGTTAATTACCTTTTTATAAGGAAAGGTTTCAACAAAGATTTTAACAGGTCCGCCGCAAACCTTGCCTTCCCTGCCGGCTATTTCCCTATCAATAAAAATTAACGCCTCCCTTGGCCTGCCGTCCTTTAAAGCCAGTAAAGCCTCTTTTTTTGCCTCTTCCTGTAAAAAGCCCCTTCCCAAAGAGCCTATAACCCGCCCACTCGGATGGACGATCATTTTGCTTCCCACCGGCCACGGGCTGGAGCTTTTTTTTGTCCAAATAATAGTTACCAAGGCGGCCTCCGCCCCCCCATAGCAAAGCTTTTCTATTTCTGAAAGCAATTCCTTCATCAAGCAAGCCCCCTTTAACACCAAACTCTTACACTAAAAGCTATACTCTTTTACCCTCCAAAAAAGAATTATCCTCTAAGTTTTTTAGCCGGGCTAAAGATACCTGTAAATAATCCCGGGGGGTATCAATATCTAAAAAAACTTTCTCATCTGCTACCTCTACCGATTGGATTTCGGCTGGAAATTGTTTAAGAATTTTTCTTGCCCCCTGATCCCCCTCTATTTGCAGCAGTAAAGGAAAATATTTTTGACTAAATAAAACCGGATTACCCCGTTTGCCGTTAAAAAAGGGTGCAACAATTTCTCCGCCTTGTTCAAACTTGTCCACAAGCTTATTAATTAAGGAGGTTTCAACTCCCGGTTGATCTCCTAAAACAAATAAAACACCCAGCCTCTCCCCCTGGTTAACAATGCCGACTTCCTCGATAAAAAACCTTAACCCCTTTTTTACTGATGTGCTTAAACCCAGGGAAAAATCTTTGTTGTAAACAACTTTTACGGGCATATTTAAAAACATTTCGGCTATTTTTTCCCCTTCAAATCCCAAAACTATAATTACCGAATCTACCTTTGCTCGTAAAACCTTATTTACTACATAAAGAAGTAAACTGGTATCTCCAAAAGGAAGGGTTTGTTTTGGCACACCCATCCGTTTTGACATACCTGCCGCCAAGATAACAGCTCCGATCATCTTTTCAACTTCCTTTGCAATTTTTTCATCTGCCTTCCTTTGTCACCTCAGGGAAGAAAAAACGAAGCTTTTGAACCCCCGTCTAAATCCTAAAGCCGTGGAGGCGGAATAATACCAAGCTTTTAGGAGAATATATTGATAACCATTTACTGTTTATCTTTACCAAAGAAATCTACTTTTATAGATTGGAGATAGAGTGGATGCCCGAAAAAGGAATTGGACTTGGGATTCAAAGAAAGGACGCTCAGGACAAGGTTTGCGGAGCAACTAAATATACAATGAATTACACTGCCCCGAGGCTTTTACATGCCTCCCTGCTTACAAGCCCGCATGCTCATGCAAAAATAAAGCTAATCGATACCTCCGTGGCTGAAACAGCACCGGGGGTGAAGGCGGTTATCACAGGAAATGCCTACCCCGGCCTTGTGGGAGTTCTCTACGAGGATAGACCCATAATCGCCAAGGATAAGGATGGGCAAATTAGATGCGGGTTTAGCGGTTTATGCTCTTACCCTTTCAGGGAGCAAAAAGTGGAAGAGGCCTTGAACAATATGCTGACGATAGACGAGAAGATCACAGATGCCATCACAAGCCTGCCTGAGAACCTTATCAGTGATCAACACGGCTCCGCCGAATATCGTCAATTCATTTTAGTTAACGCATTAAAAGATATCCTGGCTTTTTTAGGAGGGGAAAATTAATGTATCAAATGCTTGGGGAATCTATTTTAGAGCTTGAGATTAACGGCGAAATAAAAAAAGTTATTGCCAGACCTTCCGATACCTTACTCTACGTTTTGCGGGAAAAATTAGGGCTCACGGCTGCTAAAAACAGTTGCGAAAACGGGGATTGCAATGCCTGCACTATTTTATTTGATGGCTGGCCCCAAAAAGCCTGTTTAATACTGGCTGTGGAAGCGATTGGCCACAAAATTACCACTGCCGAAGGCCTAAAGGATACACCCATTCAAAAAGCTTTTTTAGAGAAATTTGCCCTTCAATGCGGTTATTGCACCCCCGGTTTTATAGTTAACAGCCATGCCTTGGTAAATATTCACCCCGATGCCAGTGATGAAATTATGAGGGAATGGCTGCAGTCTAACATTTGCCGCTGCACCAGTTACACTGAGATTTCGGCAGCGGTAAAATCCGTGTTGGGAAGAGGGTGAGGAACCTTCAGTTCAAGGGCCCGCATTGTTTCATTGTGAATTTGTCGAAGTAAATCCGGATTTTCCAGTAATGATAGACCATAGGAAGGAATCATTTCTTTAATCTTTGGCTCCCAATCTTTTAGCTCATCGGGGAAACATTTTTTCAGAAGATCCAACATAGCAGAAACGGCAATGGATGCACCGGGAGAAGCACCGAGCAAGGCTGCCAAAGAACCATCGGCAGCACTGATGACCTCTGTTCCAAATTGTAAGGTACCCTTACCACCGTCGACGGTATCTTTAATAACCTGCACTCGCTGGCCGGCTACCAGAGGCTCCCAGTCTTCGCCCTGGGCACTGGGAACAAATTCCCGCAGCTCCTGCAAACGCTGTTCTTTAGACAGCATCACTTGGCCGATAAGGTATTTTGTCAAGGACATATTCTTCAACCCCGCCGCCATCATAGTTAATAAATTATTCGGTTTTATGGAAGTTATTAAATCAAACATTGAACCATATTTTAAAAATTTTGGCGAAAAACCGGCAAAAGGCCCAAAAAGCAACGCCTTTTTATTATCAATAAATCTTGTGTCCAAATGCGGCACAGACATGGGCGGGGCACCTATCTTGGCTTTGCCATATACCTTTGCATGATGCTGTGCTATAACTGCGGGATTGTTGCACACTAAAAACACCCCGCTGACCGGAAACCCGCCAAATCCCTTTCCTTCGGGAATGCCGGATTTTTGCAGCAAATGCAGACTTCCGCCCCCGGCCCCGATAAAGACAAATTTTGCTAATCGGCGTTCAATTTCACCGCTTTTTACATTCCGCACCTTCAATTCCCAAAGGCCATCATTTGTACGTTTAAGACCTGCAACCTGATGATTAAACTTTAAAAGCACCCCTTTATCCTGCAAGTGCTCAAACAGCATCCTGGTTAAAGCACCAAAATTAATATCTGTTCCCAATTCGCTCTTAGTAGCGGCCATGGGTTCACTGCCGATACGATCCTTCATGATCAAAGGAAACCACTTTTGCAAATTTTTTGGATCATCACAAAATTCCATATCCGGGAACAAAGGATTTTCGGACAGTGCCATAAAACGCTTCTTTAAAAATGCAATATCCTGCTCCCCTTGTACCAGACTCAAATGAGGTAGGGGTCTGATAAAATCACTTGGATTACGGAGCAGATTTTGGGCCACCAAATAGGACCAAAACTGCTTGGAAACCAGAAATTGCTCGTTAATACTTAGAGCCTTGCTAATATCTACCGTTCCATCTGCTTGCTCTACGGTATAGTTCAGCTCACAAAGGGAAGCATGCCCTGTTCCTGCATTATTCCATTCTTGGGAGCTTTCCTCCCCTGCTTTATCAAGTTTTTCAAACACGGTGATTTCCCAATCCGGTGCCAGTTCCTTTAATAAAGCCCCCAAGGTGGCACTCATAATTCCTGCACCAATCAGAATCACATCTGTTTGTGTTTGTTTGCTCATATTTTCTCTCCCACCCCTGAATCAGGCAAATTTTTAACCAGGCGGTTTATCTTAAATTGCTTCCACCCGGAACACAGCAAATAGCTAAATATTGTTTAAGAAAACAATATACATTTTATTTTTGTTTTATTATATCATTTATAATTGTGAATACAATCATCAACGCCAAGATAAACCCAAATCTAATAAATTATCTTAACTTGCGGGTATTTCTAATTTTGTCGCAATGCTCAAGTGTAATTATTAATATAAAAGTTGGTCACATAGATAGTTTGTATGAATGAAAAAGTTAACCACCCCGAGGATCCAGTCCTGTATGATTATACTTTACTGCACGTGCGGTACGTGTTATAATTTAATCATAGAAAGGAGCTGAAGTGTTTGTTGTAAGATAAAAACAAGCTAAAGCATTAATGAAGTTCCGGGAAGTGGAGAATATAATCAAAAAAGATGGTTGGGAATTTATTTATACTAGAGGATCCCATTATTACTACAAGCACCCTACCAAACCCGGAAAAGTTACAATCCCTTACCACACAAACGATCTAAAAACAAAAACAATTCATTCTATCCTCAAACAAGCTGGGATTAAATAAAACCCAACTTGAAAAGGAAATTAGAATATTAATATAAAAATATAAAATAAGGAGGTTTTATCATTGAAGCTAATTTACCCAGCATGTTTTTACCCTTGCGATGAAGGCGGATATACTGTAGTCTTTCCAGATTTACCTGGCTGCGTTACCGAGGGTGATACCCTAGCCGAAGCAATCGATATGGCTATTGATGCAGCCTCTGGATGGCTCTTAGACTCGGTAAAGCAAAATGAAGCTATACCACGAGCATCTAATATAAAACAAATTATCCCTAATGAATACGAAAACGGTTTTGTAAGTATCATTAGCATTGACTTAAACGAATACTCCAAGAAATATGGAGAGAAAGCTGTAAAAAAAACATTAACAATCCCAGCTTGGCTAAATACTATTGCAGAAAAGGAAAATATAAATTTCTCTCAAATTCTACAAGAAGGATTAACAGAATTCCTTGGAATTAAGCAGCCTTAAGGCTGCTTATATTTTTTTGTATCACACTAAAACCAACGCCTGCTGGCCTTTCATGGCATAACCCAAATATGTGTGGGAGACTTCATTAAATGATCCATTGCTTTGCTGTGGTTCACCTCGGGATACTAAAGAACTACCCGGGGAAGGTAAAGGTAAAGCGATTAATAATATAATTGTTATAATAGCTACTACTAAAAAAGTTTTTTGATTTTTTCCGGACAAGTCATAGGCTAACACATTCAACCATTAAATCCCAGTAATGGGAACAGGGTGCTCGGAAAATTAACTTCCGCAGTGCATGGAAAAGTACTTGCCAAAGACAGATAAAATGGAAGAATTGATTAATGCCTAGTTGGAAAGAGTTAAAAAGGTTTTGTGAACGTGATGGGTGGGGACAGGTGCTGACATGCGGGGTTGAAAAGCTTTTAGAAAAGGAATGCATGTTGGTACCTGTCCCTGCTGTGCATTGCCAAAATACCACCCCTTTAAAGAAAAAAGGTAGAAAGAACCTTTTAGCCCTGTCTACCTTGATGATATCTAATTTTAGCATTATTTGTCTAATCTAGCAATAAAGATGGCCTAACCAATGCCTACGAAACCCATGCAATTCGGAACCTGTCCCCAGAGTGCACGCTAATCGCATATTAAGCTTCTACCGATGTCCTACCTAAAATACCTGGTCCTCCAAAAAAGAATACTCCTTATTAATTGTTGATATATCGAAATGAGGTTTAATTTCACGAACATTCTCGGATATTTCCTTCATATTACATTCCCAACCGTTATCCTCATAAATCTGATACAAATATATAATAGTGGTTAACAACTCCAATTCTTTTGCGGATTTACCACCAAATAGCGAGAGCATCTCTCCAATTGCATTTTCGTAACTAAGAATAAACTCTTTTTCTTCTTCAATCACTTTATCGGTGCGATCAGAAATTCTAAAATTATAACCGTTATAACCGGTTGAGTAACAAACGGCCTCCATAGATATGATATTCTGATGCCTAGCCCAGTCAATCTCTTCCATTACTTCCGATGAATACGGTCCATACGTATAAATCTCAAAATCATAACCTAGTGGTACCCCATAAACCTCTTGTAGCAAAAAAAGAAATTTCATCAAAGCAGTCTTACCTACATTCGGATATTCTTTTGTAATTTCTGCGATTATCCCGATCCGCTTATCTGATATACCCATAATAACCCCTCTCATTTAAAAAAAATTATAATTGCTTTATATAAAATCTTTGGAGCCTAGGTTTTTCAAGCATGCTTTTTACAATGTTTGATTTCTCGCTTAGCGATCTTATTTGCTTTTCATCCCAAATTAGAATATCTTTATCTAGTTTATACCAGGAGGTCGAACTTTTATCATCCAAATAATACTCTCCTTCCTGGTACTTTTCCTTAAGTCTTTTAATTTCCGCTTCTTCTTCCTTTGTGGGTATGAGCTGTGTTTGACTAATACATTTGTAATGTTTGCGATTAAGAATTATTTCGCCATGCTCACCTCCTAAACCCTCTTTTAATGCAGCATAAATCAACCAATCGTCAAACTTTAAATATTCATCTATATTAAATGGGGATGGGTAACATCCATCTTTAATTTCATAATATTTTAAGATTTCCTTAGTTGCACAGGCAATATGGTAATCATATATTCTTCTGACTTTATGGAAATATACTTGAGAGAACATTTGATAGCGCGCAATTACCAAGCTTTCAGCAATATGCCAGCCTCCCTCCTCTATTGCTAAAACAGGTGCAGCTGTTTCTGTCTTTCCTATTGTCATACAACTTACTAATCTATTTCTATCATAAATACCGTAACTTACTCCCAAGTGGATGGAATCTCTTAATAAATAATCCGCCCTGTCAGCATCCAACTGACCGGATATTAATTCTTTCCATAATAAAGATGATGCTTTCAACTTTACCGTTGTATCTCCTAAAAGAGCAGTAACATCATCTACTTTGACACGATAATTCTCGTTAACCCGATGTTCCTCAATAAGTTGTTTAAAAACAGCTTTTATAATTGTGATACTGTATTCCTCGTGCTCAAATCTTTTTTCTTTATCTGCAATATATTTACTGTGTGTTGGCGGCAACAAAGGCATGAGATCCTCGCCGGAATGAGAAAAAGGAGCATGCCCAATGTCGTGAAGCAAGGCTGCCAATCTTATTATTTTCCGATATGTTTGCAAACCAACATCAAACAAAGAGAGCTCCTTTTCTAAGAATTGCTTCTTTTTTGCAACAATAGTATCAAACATATCCGTTGCCATTTGCATAACCCCAATGGAATGTTCAAAGCGTGTGTGGGAGGCACCAGGATAAACCATATCAGTTAGAGAAAGTTGCTTTATCCTTCTAAGCCGTTGAAATACCGGGTGATCAATGATTGCACATTCCTGCTCATCAAGATAAATAAAACCATATATTGGATCCCGTATCTTTTTAAACTTTTGCAAGAACTCTCCTCCCTAAAAAAGCAACGGAATGGCAACAGACCAAACTGCACTGCTTATTTGGAATGTTGAACGCTAGAAAATAATTATTATCGAATATATGTTCGCCATCAAAACTTGATTTCCTGCAACCATTTTAAAAAGTTCTATAAATAACTCATTACCCTACGTAAGCGTCAAATAGCCCCCACCTTGTCAGGAATAAGGGCTATCCTCAAATACATACCCGGCTCTTTAGTTATGACTTCTACAAACTAATGGCAACCTGGGTACCCAGGGTAATAGCTTGTTCAAAGCCTCGGATCATTAATATCAATATTGGGCAACTTTTCAAACAGATAACTTAAATAATAAAATGGGTTAAGCTTGTTCTCCTTTGTCGATTCAATAATGCTGTAAAAATGGTACTGGATCTGCCCCCTTTTGTGGTATTTGCAAACAGCCAAACCCTCTTTTACAGTCACTAAAAAATCCTCAGCAGAAGGAGGTAATGCCTTTAAGGCCTCATCAAACTTGCTTCTGGCATGGACAAGGCACTCCATTAGGGCAACAGTAGGTATTGGTACATTAACTATGGGGTGGCTATTCCCTCTTTTTCACAGTGACGGCAAGAATAGATATATCGTATACGCTTTACATGCTTTATTTGAGCGGGAATAACCTTTGAAGCTTTTTGACAAATTTATAATTTATGAACTTAATAGTTTTTCATAAATAGCATTGAATATTATATTACACTTTTCTAATACTTCTTTTGGTGCTTTTTCTATGAATTGATATTGTCTTGCACTCAAGTCTAGAACTTTAATTTGATCTACCAATATGTCACCTTTAATTTTAAGATTGTATCTATCTAAGTTTACTCTAGTAAAAAACGTGCTAGTAGAATTAATTATAGGCACAACCGTTACCAGTCCATTTAATTCTTTCTGAGTGATGGGATCCGAAATAATAAGCCCCGGTCTATATCCCTTTTGCTCATGTCCCTCTGAAGGAGAAAAGTTAATCTTTATTATATCTCCAAACTCCAAATTAATATAATTTTTTTTATCTTTTACAAACATAGTATTTACCACGTTTCTTTTCCAGTTGGACTTCCCCAATTGATGTCAACTTTAGGATTTAATTTTTCACCTTCGGATTGTTCAGCCATAAGTTCAAATTTTGTTTTATTCTGTTTTTTGCTTAACAGTAACTTATTCCCTTCAACATTTATGTCAAAACTAATATTTTCTAGATTAGTGCTATCCACATTCAGTTCATCCAATATCTTCCTAGGTATACGTATAGCGGCACTATTACCCCATTTAACTAAATTGACATTCATTAAAATCACCTCTATTCAAGTTTCTGCTGCTTAACTATAGTATATACTCGTATATACTATATGTCAATCAAGGTCTTCTGCAAAGTTTGTGTCAAGTAAAAGTATGCAACTTTCCCATCTTCCCTGAAATCAAATCAATTTGCCCTTTTTGGCGAGCTTTATTTCATTGAAACTAATATGATAATGCCCCAAAGAGGTAACCACTTTCCTTCCCCGTATCCAAAAGTTTAGATGTATACTTAAATGCCTAGATACAGGCCCAAAACATGTGATTTAACCTCAATGGCTGCCAAATCCATCTTACTTATACCACCAAACCGGGGCAATAGCTTTTGGACGGTCTATAGAAAAATAGTTCAGTGCATAATCAATGTCAACAATTTTCGAATTTTTTATGTATTCTCCGTAGATGGTCCACTTATATTCCCCGATATTTTTTTCTAAACCTGCTTGTATTGGGTTTTGATGAAAGTAGCGAAGGACAGTCAAAAAATAACCACCTGTTTCCACGACCTCACTTTTAAAGCGTTCCTGAAAAAGATGGCCGCATCTTTCACACTTCGCATTGTACCAATAGACATAACTTGAGCATATGCACTTAATTATGCTGGAAATAGTTTCATCAATTTCCCTAATCAAAAGATGCACATGATTATCCATCAGGCAATAGCCATAAAGTTCATACCCACAAATGTCTTTAAACTCGTTTAGAGTATCAAGGAATCTAGTTTTATCCTGATCATCCTCAAAAATAGTCTGACGATTGATCCCTCTAAACATAATGTGATATATTCCGGTGCTACTTTGTTCCCTTGCCACTCTTGCCAAAATACCACCTCTTTAAAGAAAAAAGGCAGAAAGAACCTTTTAGCCCTGTCTACCTTGATGATATCTAATTTTAGCATTATTTGTCTAATCTAGCAATAAAGATGGCCTAACCAATGCCTACGAAACCCATGCAATTCGGAACCTGTCCCCAGTGCTTATCAAAACGGTCCACTTTTGAGGCAAAATCCGGTTGAAAAATAGTCCACCATTTAAAGCCTTGCCCGAATATGTAATACTTGTATCTGGAGGTAGAAAAGGAGTGAAAGACCTAATGGACAAACACACAATTATTAAATTAAAACAGGAAAAAATCAAACTGAACAACGCTGGGAGGCAACTCGGCACCTATAGTGGCTTGTGGTGAAAGGAATCGAAAAAGCTCACCTGGGGATTCTGTGTAACTTTTGGCGGATAAAATGCCCCAACAATTATAAATGGGTTGGGTGCAATATTATGAAATCGTTTTGTTGTGCCAAGGAAGAAATAAAGATCCCTAGTGATAAAGTAGTCATAATATTTTTCTTTCACTTTGGCAACGGCAACGCTTTCACTGCCTTTTGCTTGCCGTAGACAATTAAAATAAAGCATCCCCACCTCCCAATCTTCAATAAGCATCTTAGATTGCCTGTCTGTTTCATCAACAAATCTATAGGAAAATTTATATGGTACCTTTTGGACAACTTTGAATTCTTCAGCAATTTCTTCAGGGGTTTGAAATAAATTCATCTGTTGAGATAGGCCTTTCAGAATAGCTAGCTTATTTGCATCCCAATCCCTCTCAACTTCTTCAGCAACAAAATCGAGGACTTTTTTAGGCTTAAAGACCGCAAGCGAAATCCCTTCCTGTTTTGCTTTAATTGTAAGCTCTTGCAAATTTGTAAACACTTTTTTATTCTTAAGAATGATTTTTCGCCGCTCATCCCAATCTACTTTTTTTAGCTTGGGCTCAACCTTAAGGGTTGACAGATCGGGGCGATATGTTTCTGATCGAAAATCCTTTGTATTGCGCTCCGCATCGATTTCTATCCAAGCATATTTCGGGTATTTCTGGTCAATATCTAATTTTCTGAATGGTACAGGATAAAGGCGAATCCATGAACCGTCCTCAAGAACACCCGCCGTACAGACCAGTTCCGAATATTCTTTTGATATCGTTGGATACGTTTTAACTACAATATAAATTCGTTTCTTTTCAAACATTATATGTCCTCGCTATCCACTCGACTTATTTTGATGATATAGTCCCTAATAATGTGCCGATGGCACATTTCGGGGTTCTGCTCAAAACACATAAGAGCAATGCGTGTGTTTTCTTTCAACAAAGAAAACACTTCGTCTAAGGATTTTTGTTTGCTGGAAAGTGTTTTTCGGTAGTCATCAAACAAATATTTGTAATCATCAGACGTGTTAAGAGAACGACGCTTGCCGGATTCAATACCGAGATCGGGCATATGAATGTATTTAATCCCCACTGCCTGCGTAATGCGTACAAGTCTGTGCTTAGAAAACCCAAATTTGCGACTTAGTGGGTTTTTCCTTACATCGCACAATAACCGAACATCATTTACTATTAAGGTATTTATAAATGATTCGATACTTCTGCCCTCATAACCAATCGTAAATAGAATTTCCCCCTTCTTTTTGTAAGTACCCTTGTTGCTATTGAACAGTTCCAATTCTTCCCCGCTAAAAAGGCGATCCGTAATTTCGCTGTTTAAGGCATAATACGGATAATCACGATACGTTTTGCGAATTAAGGCATCGCCTCTTTCACGGACAATTTGAAATGAGTGTACCTTTGGATGATCACCGATCGCTTCGACACAAGCATTGTCCCGAGTTACGAAACCATCCCTTTTAAGAACATCTACATCCTCTTTGAGTTGAAACGAATAAGGGCCAAATTTGTAAGGAATAAACTCATAGTAATCCGAATCGCCTACCACAGTATTAAGGAAAACCAATTTCTGCAAGTCAGTTTGAGTTGCACCACTGCCCAGTTGGTGTAAAAACGCTAACAAGAAACGCTGCCGCTTATATGTTGGCTGATTGGTAATCTCACTCATCCCTAAACACTCCCGCCCTTATCAAGACATTTGCATCCAGTATTTTTGCCATGTTGATTTGTCCGTATAATTTCCAACGCATAAAAGGTTTACAATTGTTGCCTTGTAAAAAATTGGACCAGCCAGCTAACTGTTGCCACCGAGCCATCAAAATAATTGACAAACTAACCCACTCCACAACCCTAATTATAAAACATATGTTCAACTATTTCAAGAAAGAGGGTTATCATCGATCGTGTCAAGTTTATAACTGCCGTAGACCACAAATCGTCTAATTAAAACCGACATTCGCCCACGAATACATTGTAAAATGAACACTGGTGTTTTTGGCAAGTACATTTCCATGCATTCCGGAACTTAATTTTCTAAGCACCCCGTTACCACCATTAGGCTTTCGTGGTTGAATGAATATGTTTGTCAACCTGAATTTGGGCCACGCACCCATCTAAAAATGAGCCACCTAGTTAACATTTACTCTTAATTGTTTGCACAAGTCGATATGATTCACCATTCATATCCAAAACATATAACATCGTAAGTCCTGGCAGCTAATCTCCGGTGTCCCCTTTCACGATAGGCTTCCAACTCCGGCGGTACCAATTCCCAAGGCGCTGATGTGCTACCTTGCTCCCCTTGTGCTACTTTAACTAACTTCGACACTTTATAATAATCCACCGGCTCTCGATCCGGATCCGGTACAGGGAGACATGCTCCGGAAATAATGTCATTGACTTTGAATTGATGTTTTGCTTGGGTAGCTTTGCCGATGCCGATGGAAAATATATTTTGATTTGATGATATTGTTTCTTGGTTATCAATAGTTCCAGCGATTTTAATGGCATAACCTAAATAAGTATGAGAGGACTCATCAAAGGAACGGGTTAACCTTATTCTTGGTTGGGTTGATGTAATTTGTCCGGTGAAAGATAGTTTGTTTATTTGTAACCATCTTTTGGAATCCATACTCTCTATCTCGTTTATTTTTTCTTTCCGGTCAACCCTCCATTCGTAAAATAATAATCTTGATCACATCTTGAACATCATATACCATTAATAATAAAAACTTTTGCTATATCATAGTTCTTCTTTTTATTTATTACCCAGCACCTTAACATGTGAATTCCAACATTGATATTTGAGTTATTATTGACTTCTTCTTGCTTTTTTTTAATAATTTTTACACATTTTATCCTAAAACCTACAGTATGAGCTGCATTCTTTATATTGTTAAAACGGGATGGGACAACAGTAAAATTACCATCTATATCAATAAATCCCGAAAGGTGACCTTTGTTAAAAGTTGTATATACTTGTTTATTGCTTGTGTGGGTCTCATAGGGTTTTAAAGCATCTTTATTGAGGTGATGGGCGGAATCATAATCGCTGCAGGAAATTAAGGTGATGTCCGGTTTTATTAATTCTATTGACTCAACATATGTAGTCTTTGGGTTTTCCCCTGCATCTATATTACCATTTTCTTCGGAGGTGAAAAAGGAGCGTGACCCACGGTGGCTAGCAATTAAAATATTGCTTGGGGGCATGAGCCCATTGAACTACAGAAAATTTTTGGGGCTAGTGAGTTAAGGTCCAAGAAAATGTCCGCACCCCCAGTGGTTAACTTTTATATTAATACTTACAATTTCTCAAGGTTTGCTATTTTTTCTTTACATAGCCAATAGTGTAATTGACAAACTTTGGCATCATTGGTAGTGTGCCATTTTGGAGCACCTAGACCGTTTGCTTTAAATCCTTTAACCCTGTTTTCCCATTCTAGCTGCAAGTTGGTTTTTGACACGAAAAAATCCTCCTTTTTGTTCTTCTAAGAGGATTATCTGAAGGTTTTGGGGTAAATGCTAGGTGGAGATTATTTGACGCTTACGTATAACAAAGACAAAGGAGTTGGCTTCAAGAAATATCCCTACGCTGGTCAATAATTATCTTCTCCAATATGGTTCCAATTTGATCAGGTCTATATGTCATAATAGGCTTGACCCAATTGTATTCCAGCAAATCACTAAACATCCCATATTCTTTATCACCGTTTACTATCAAAGGGTAGAAAGTGACTGAAGGGAGTTTAGGTACAATAGTAGCAAGCTCATGCCCTATGCTGCGGACGCTACTTAAATCAGCAACAACGAATCTGGCCATGTGCGCTAATGTATATACTGTTTCCGTAAAATTTCGTGATAATGGTTTTTCAAAATCAAACATTACTGGTATGTAGTCATGGTATCTTAACCTTTCCCTTATTTCATCCAGAACGCTTTTTCGTTCAGGAGAAAAGTTGCCAAATATCAATACCACCTTTGAGGTAATTGTATCAATGATGCTACGTAATTTTGTATTGTTAATCATCAAATATATGAATTGTGCTAACTCAATATTGTCCACAGTTATCGTGGGTTGATCATCTTTCGTTATAATCAAATTCTTTTGGGCCGAATTATCTAAATTTAAGTCCCATGAAGAAATACCATATACAGAACATCCAATTAATTCAGTATCAGAGAAATTATTTGCTACAAAACTAACATGTTCTAAAACAGTATTAATAAGCCCTAATTCATGTTTTTTGCAAGCCTTTTTTGGAGAAAGAGAGGTGCGGCTATTTTAACATTGCCAAATACATACCTAATCGCTCATTTAGATATCCTGCAAACAAATTTTCCATTGTCCCCAAGTTCTTTTTAGTATGGTATTCATCAAAGGCATCGTAATAAAGGGTGCGATCGGTAAACTTAATATTAATTGGCAAATATCCGGCTTTCATCAATTCAAGATTAACAAGCAATCGCCCTGTTCTTCCGTTCCCATCAATAAAAGGGTGAATGCTTTCAAATTCCAGGTGAAACCTTGCAAGACGGGTAATAATATGTTCATTGCTTTCGTTGTAGTCCAGTATCAATTGCTCCATTCGCGGTTGAATCAAATAAGGTTGCACAGGCTTATGCTTTGCACCCATAATACGAACAGGAACCTTTCTATAAATACCACGATCATCCTTTTTATCTGATAGGACAAGGTAATGAATTTGCTTGATAATACCTTCAGTCATTGGAACATTATCTTTTACAAGTTCTCTGACAAAATCAAAAGCCTCTTTGTGCCCGATTGCTTCTAAATGGTCTTTCAATGGTTTTTTATCAATAGTTAAACCTCGTAGCACCATATCTGTTTCCCGCAATGTCAAGGTATTTCCCTCAATGGCATTGGAATTGTAGGTGTATTCCACTGTAAACTCCTCATTAAATCTTTCTATTTCACCTGCCGTAAGCAGACGTTTGCTACTTAGTAATTGTTTTTTTTCTTCTATTTGCGTTAATAAGCTTTTTAAAGATTTGTATCTACCATCTACCGGTTTAACAGCATTTGCGGGAATATTCCAACCTCGTCCAATTTGAAATGAACCCGGTATTTTTCCCGTAGCACAAAGTGTCCTTACCCTTCTTTCAGAAATGCCCCACCTTTCAGCCGCCTGTTTTACAGTTATATGCATAGCCATCACCCCAATCTATTGACTATTATATCCATTTAGCGGAACAATAACAAGTACTTAGGAATAATGCTATTGCATTTAACGGAACAACCCCGAGTTATATCCAGACGTATATTATTAATCCGCAACCCAAAAGAAATACCCACAAAAAAACAATTATTCAAATTCACCCCCTCCCCACCCTTGTTAACCCATAAAATCTTCGAATTTCTGCAATCTCACGGGAAGTCAAGCGAATGCGACATAGACCCTCGAAAAACAAATCCGGTTTAATAAAATTGACTCTTAAAACAAAACGAAGCATAGTGTATTAAAGCACACCATTGATTAAATTTAATTGGCTTATTTAATAGGGGTGAAAAAATGCTTAATAAAGCTAAAAGGAAAAGGCCGGGAAGGGTGTTTTCGCAGCACGATTTCATTATGACAACAGCCCAACTTACTGCAAAAAAAAAATATGTTATGCAGATATTCAACAACTTTTGAAAGGCGAATTAATTGAGAAAATCAAGAGAGGCTATTAATTTGGGGGTTTATAGCAAGCCGCTATCAGCATTTCTATCTTAAAACGGAGAGTTATACAAAGGACGTAAAAATATAACCATTTCATTTTC